>JAJKIB010000535.1 GCA_021154745.1 Mycobacterium sp. | reverse complement strand
GCGGTCAGTACGCGCATTGCGTCGCCGTTGACGTAGTTGTGCATCGCGGATTCCGTCATCACCGCATCCCATACGCACCGGAATCCGACCCGGTATGCCTCCATCAACGATGTGAGCGGCACGCCGTCTCCGGCGCGCTTAATTCCCAGCTCCGCCGCGGCGGTTGGGTCGAACGCCGTGTCGTCAACAATCGCGCTGAAGATCGGCCGCATGTTCTGAGCGCACCCACTGACGATGACCTCGAAGGGCACCGGCGTCGCCGCCTGGTAGAGCCTCACTTCCCGGGTAATTGCCTGCGCAAGCACCGGCGCAAGCTCATCGGTTCGCCGGTAGAGCGCTTCCGCGACCTCCGCGACCTGCTGGTGCACCACGTCGCTATGCATGCGGCGAAGGTTAAGCACAACCGCCACCTGGGGATTGTTCTCGGAGGACAAAGTATGCCATCGTCGTTGTCCCTCGCGATCGTGCTACGCCGAGTCCGGTCGGAGAACTGCGGTGCCATACCAATGGCACACCAGCAACGCGAGCTCGACAGCGAGCCGATCCTCTGCAATCGGCCGACCACGCCGGGCTTCGGCGCGCCCGACGCGGTACTTCACGGTGTTGAAGTGCATGGCGAGTTCTTCGGCCGCCATCTTGTAACTGCTGCCGCAGCCGAGGAATATCCGCAGCGTCTCACGCAATCGCTCGTCGTTCTCGGTATCGGCCGCCAGGCCACCGAGCACCTCGTCAACCCATTCGCGTACGTAGCCGACATCACTGCCGAGGAGCGCCGCGATGGACAGGCCCGGGTCGCTGGCGGAAATCACCATGCGTTCGTGGCCGCCGCCCGCCATCGCGACGGCGCGTGCTCCCAGTGCTTCGCGGTGCGAGCGGCGGAAGCCCTCGACGCTGGGTGCCACCGTCCCGATCGCCAGACTCGGGCCACCCCCCTGCTTCTGGGCGTGCGCGCACACCGCGGCCACTGCGCCCGACGGTTCCGCGCGGAACGGCAGCCATCCGTATCCGCACAGGCGGTCGGCTGCGACAAACAACGGGTTCGCTTCGGCCCCTGCGGCCTTGGCGAGTTCCCGAATGAACCGCTGCAGCGAGGCGAGTGCGTCGCCCTCGGTGCCCTCGTCCGGGTACCACATGATCACCGCCAGGTGCCGCCATCGCAGCGGGTAGCGGATCGATGTGCTCAACGCATCCGCGTCGACCGCCTTGCTGGCGGCCAATACCTCCCGAACCCGCACGGCCCGAAGACTGTTCTGATTCTCCAGCCAGCGTTCCCGCTCGTCTTCATACACCGCGACGACCTGCTGCGAGATCCAGTCGATGTATTCGAACAGGGTCCGGGTGATCGCCTCGATGACTGTGTACCTCACCGACTCGGGGATATCGATGGCGCGCACCTCTGCGAAAACAATCTCGTTCATCTGGCGCTGACCGAGACGATAGGCGCGGACGAGCGCGTTCACCGAGACGCCGTGTTGGGCGAGCCGGCGCGCATACTCCAGTGCTGCCGTGGGCGGCTCCACCCGCTCCACGGGGATGTCGTAGCGCAGGGCATGCAAGAGAACTTCGACGTTTCCCTCGACGCTCGCGCCGAGGAGCTCCATCACCCGTGTGTCGCCCCGCAGTTCGGGGATGTGGTCCTCCAACGAACCCTGAATGCCAGACGACACCGCCGCCAGCCGGTCGTGCAGCCGGTCGGCAGCCTCCGCGACGTAGCGGCTCACGTCGACGTCACCGTCGAGACGACGGGTTGTCACCTCATGACAGTAGATCCTCGCGCCCCCGATAACCGGCGATTTGCAGGGCTCACAGGTTGTTCGCAGGCGACAAAACCCGCGTCGGTTCTTATCGGTTCGCCACTGTTCCGCGGATCGCCCGATCCCTACCGTTATCGCAACTCGTCGGTCCACACTGCCATCCAGGAGCGCACATGCACCTATCCGCCCTTCCCGATCAACGCGCCGCGGAGAACCCGCTCGGTCCTGCCGTTGCCGATGACAAAAGCGATCTGGACAACGCCCAGTTCCTCGCCGCCGTGCAGCGCGCCGCGGCGTCGCTGCGCGGCCGTGGGGTGTCGGCCGGCGACGTCGTCGCCGTCATGCTGCCCAACACCGCAGGCTTCGTCGTGTCGTTGTTCGCGGCGTGGCGCCTGGGCGCGGCGGTCACGCCGATCAACCCGTCGCTGCGGCCCGCGGAGATCACCTACCAGGTCTCCGACGCCGACGCCAAGGTGCTGATTGTCGAGCAGACCCCCGAGTTCGACGCAGGTGTGGTTGTGGTCGAGACTGGCCAGCTCGACTGCGGAGAACCAACACCGGGCGCCGATGCTCCCCACGAGGCCGACGACGCACTGGCCCTGCTGATCTACACCAGCGGAACGACGGGTCGGCCGAAGGGCGTGATGCTCGATCACGCCAACCTCGATGCGATGTGCAACGGGGTGATCGACGCGTTCAAGCTGACCGGGGCCGACCACAGCCTGCTGATACTGCCGCTATTCCACGTGAACGGAATCGTGGTCGGGACCCTCTCACCGCTGCTGGCGGGCGGCCGGGCGACCGTGGCGGGCCGGTTCAAGACGGAATCGTTCTTCGACCGGATCGAGCAGAGCCGCGCCACGTACTTCTCCGCCGTACCAACCATTTACACCATGCTGTGCGGCCTTCCGCCCAGCGTCAGGCCGGACACTTCGTCGGTGCGCTTCGCGATCTGCGGCGCGGCGCCGGCCAGCGTCGAGCTGCTGGAGCAGTTCGAGTCGCGCTACGGCATCCCGTTGATCGAGGGGTACGGGCTGTCGGAGGGGTGCTGCGCCAGCACTGTCAATCCGCTGGACGGCGAGCGCAAGCCCGGCACGGTGGGACTTCCCGTGCCGGGCCAGACGATTCGTGTCGTCGACGCGTCGGGACGTCCTGTGCCCGACGGTGAGGCGGGTGAGGTTGTGATCAAGGGCCCGAATGTCATGCGGGGCTATCTGAATCGGCCCGAGGAAACCGCGAAAACGATCGTCGATGGTTGGTTGTATACCGGCGACGTCGGGCGGTTCGACGAGGACGGCTATCTCGTCCTGGTGGACCGGGCCAAGGACATGATCATCCGGGGCGGCGAGAACATCTACCCGCGTGAGATCGAGGCCGTGGTCCACGGGCTACCGCAGATCGCCGAGGCCGCCGTCGTCGGACGCGCGCACCCGGTCTACTGCGAAGAGCCCGTGCTGTTCGTGTCGGTGCATCCGGACAAATCGATCAGCGTGGACCAGATTCGCGACCACCTCAGCCAATCCCTGTCGAAATACAAACTGCCCGTGGAGATCACGATTCTTGGCGACCTTCACAAGAATGCGGTCGGCAAGATCGCCAAGCCCGCATTGCGCCAACTGCTCGGCTCGACGCTCGCCGAAACAACCAAGCCCTGACCCAGCACATCACAAGGAGAGCTGACCATGGGATTCACCAAGCCTGACTTCCCTGATGTCGATCCAAAAACCTTCATGCAGAAACCGCTCATGGAGCGTATGCGGATCCTCGCCACCGACTGGGTGGACAACGGATTCGGGTCACCGCGGATGGTGCACTCCATCTACATCGCCAAGCTGGTGTTCTTCTACGCGCTCGGCGGCGTTCTCGTGGCGACGTTGACGTCCGGGCTTCCGTTCCTTCATGTTTCGCAGTGGTGGAACCAGCCCATCGTGTACGAGAAGGCCGTGCTGTGGACCGTGCTGCTGGAACTGATCGGCGTTGCCGGATCGTGGGGCCCGCTGGCAGGCAAGATCAAGCCGATGACAGGTGGCATCCTGTTCTGGGCCCGGCCGGGCACCATCCGGCTACGGCCATGGAAGTGGGTGCCGTTGACCGGCGGCGACCGACGGACCTGGTTTGACGTCGGCCTGTACATCGTGCTCATGATCAGCGTCGCTGTCCCTCTGTTTTCACCTGGGGTGCACAGTGATTCACTCTCAGCAGCCATGCCCGGCAACACGACAGGGCTGGTCAATCCGGCGCTCCTGATCGGACCGATCGCACTGCTGGTGGTCATGGGATTGCGGGACAAGATCGTCTTCCTCGCCGCCCGCGGTGAGCAGTACCTGCCGGCGCTGATCATCTTCGCAGCGTTCTCGTTCGTCGACATGATCATCGCGCTGAAGCTGTTGATCGTGGTGGTCTGGGTTGGCGCCGGGGTCTCAAAGCTGGGGTTGCACTTCACCAATGTCATCCCGCCGATGGTCAGCAACAGCCCGTTGATTCCGTTCAAGTGGTTGAAGCGGGCGCACTATCGCAACTACCCCAACGACCTTCGCCCGTCTCATCTCGCGAGCTTCATGGCGCACGTGCCGGGCAGCGTGGTGGAAATCGTTGCCCCGCTGACTCTATTGTTCTCGACCAACAAATGGATCACGCTGGTTGCCGTGGTGATCATGGTGTGCTTCCACCTGTTCATCATCTCGACGTTCCCGCTCGCGGTTCCGCTGGAATGGAACGTGCTGTTCGCGTACGCGACCGTCTTCTTGTTCTGGGGCTACCCGGCCTGGAACGGCTACGCCGTGTGGGACATGTCCTCGGTCTGGCTGATGGTCGCGGTGGTGGCGGCGCTGCTGTTCTACCCGATTCTGGGCAATCTCCGGCCCGACAAGGTGTCGTTCCTGCCGTCGATGCGGCAGTACGCAGGCAACTGGGCCTCCGCGGTGTGGGCGTTCGCGCCGGGTGCCGAGGCCAAGCTCAACAAGGTGACGCGCACCGCCAAGAATCAGGTCGACCAGTTCATCGAGTTCGGTTACGAGCCGAAGTGGGCCGATGTCACGATGCAGCGGGTGGTGTCCTGGCGCACGATGCATAGCCAGGGTCGGGGCCTGTTCTCGGTGCTGCTGAAGAATCTGCCGGACATCGACACCCGTACCGTGCGCGAAGGAGAGTTTGTCTGCAACTCCTTGATCGGCTTCAACTTCGGTGACGGCCACCTGCACGACGAGAACATGATCGCGGCGGTCCAGCGTGAGGCAGCGTTCGAGCCCGGTGAGTTGGTGATCGTCTGGGTGGAATCGCAGGCGTGGGGCAGTCATGTCCAGCACTACAAGGTCATCGACGCCGCGCTCGGCGTGCTCGAGCGTGGAACCTGGAAGGTCACCGACGCCGTCAGCGAGCAGCCTTGGCTGCCCAACGGCCCGATCCCGACCACCGTCACGTGGTCCCTCTCCGGCAAGAAGCCCGCCGATCACGATCACGGGGCGCTGGCATGACGAAGACCGCGATCGTCGTGGGGGCCGGGCCCAACGGCCTGGCCGCCGCGGTCGCCCTCGCCAAGGCCGGCCTTCAGGTCACCGTCCTGGAAGCCGCCGACGAAATCGGCGGGGGGACGCGCACCAGCGAGGCGATCATCCCCGGCCTGCTGCACGACCACTGCTCGGCGATCCATCCGATGGCCATCGGCTCGCAGTTCCTCGCTGGACTTGGTCTCGATCGCTACGGCCTGAGCTGGCGCCTCCCGGAAATCGACTGCGTGCACCCGCTCGACGGTGGCAGCGCGGGCGTGCTGTACCGCTCGGTCGAGGCGACCGCCGACGGGTTGGGCGCCGACAGCGCCCAATGGCGGCGGCTATTCGGCAAGACGTCGGCAAACTTCGATCTGCTGGCCGAGGACATCATGGGTCCGCTTTTGCGGATGCCGCATCATCCGTTGGCACTGGCTCGGTTTGGCGCGCCAACTGTACTGTCCGCGTCCACTCTCGCCCGGGTGTTTCGCACTGCCGAGGCTCGGGCATTGTTCGGAGGCGTTGCGGCGCACGCCTTTCGGCCGTTGCACTACCCGATGTCGTCGGCCATCGGCTTGGGCATTCTCACCGCGGGCCACCGCCACGGATGGCCGGTGGCGGCTGGCGGGTCTCAGTCGATCACCAACGCGTTGGCGGCGCTGCTGGCCGACCTTGGGGGCAAGATCGAAACGGGCGTGCGGATCGAGACGACCTCGCAGTTGCCCCCCGCCGATGTGACGATGTTCGATCTGGCGCCAGAAGCCATCGTTGGCATTCTCGGCGATCGCCTGCCATCGCGGGTTGCCCGCGCCTACAGGAAGTTTCGCCAGGGACCGGGCGCGTTCAAAGTGGACTTCGCGATCGAGGGGGGCGTCCCGTGGACGAACCCTTCCGCCCATCGGGCGGGCACCGTTCACGTCGTGGGCAGCTACGCCGAGCTGGCGGCCACCGAGCGGGACATTCACGCCGGACGCATGCCCGAGCGCCCGTTCGTGCTGGTCGGCCAACAATACCTGGCCGATCCACAGCGATCGGTCGGAAGCACCCATCCGCTGTGGACGTACGCGCATGTGCCGAACGGATTCTCGGGTGATGCCACCGAGGCGATCATCGCCCAGATCGAGCGGTTCGCCCCTGGCTTCCGCGACCGGATCGTGGGGATGACGGTCCGCACCACCACCCAAATGTCCACCTACAACCCGAATTACGTCGGCGGCGACATCATGACCGGTTCCAAGGACATCCTCCAATTGACGTTCGGGCCTCGGATTACGCTGTCGCCCTACAAGATCGGCGTTCCTGGCATGTACATCTGCTCGGCGGCCACGCCGCCGGGACCGGGCGCGCACGGCATGTGTGGCGCCAACGCCGCCGACGTCGCGCTTTCAGAACTCATCTAGACACACAGAAGGAACGGAGCATTGATGATGACGACTGTATTGGAATCCGAACCGCGCCGGTCTAACCCGCCGGCCACGGACAAGCTGGCCGGACGAGTGGCTTTTGTCACCGGCGGGACCCGCGGCATCGGGGCGGCGATCGCCCACAGTCTCGCCAGTCAGGGCGCGACGGTAGCGGTGGGCTACAACCGCGACACGGATAGTGCCGACCACTTCGTCGCGGACCTGCTGAAAAAGACACGGCCCCATGGTGCTTCGGCGTCGGCCCATCGGGGCAACGTCGGCTCGTCGGGCGACTGCCGCCGCACGATCTCGGAGGTGATCGACGAACACGGGCGCCTCGACATCTTGATCAACAACGCGGGCATCACAATCGACAAGACCGTCGCGGCGATGACGGACGACGACTGGCACAGCGTGCTCGCCGTGAACCTCTCGGGCGCGTTCTTCCTCTGCCAGGCAGCGCTGGCGCACATGGTCGAGCGAGGCAGTGGGCGAATCGTCAACGTATCGTCGGTCGTCGGCGAAACAGGCAACATCGGACAGGCCAACTACGCGGCGTCGAAGTCGGGCCTGTTCGGGCTGACCACGTCGATGGCCCGCGAGGCAGCCCACGCGCTGAAGAAGGCCGAGAAGCTCGAGGGCAACGACGTCGGGCTGACCGTCAACGCGGTCGCGCCGGGCTTC
>JAJKIB010000534.1 GCA_021154745.1 Mycobacterium sp. | reverse complement strand
CCAGCACCCCTGCGACGGTGAGAGCGATTGATACTCGCAGCGCCCAGGCCCGCGGCACCCTCACTTGACAACCCCTGGTGAACCCGAAGCTGTCGGGTCGCTGACCGCCCGGTACGCGGTGGCCGAGCAACTCAGCAATGCTGTCCCAATTGGTGGAGCGGTCCTCGCTGTGTCCGCCGAGGGCATAGTTCGACTAGACGGGTCGGGTGAGCGCTCGCTGGGGCAACCGGCCGGATCGCTCTACTCTTTGCATCCGTCGATCGACGGCGGGGTGGATTTCTTAGTCCACGCCTCCACTGAGCTGGCATATGCGATGCATTGGAACCCTGATCGAGGGTTCTCCGCCACAGCATCCGGACCGCTAACTCGCCTTCACCTCTTCAACGGCCGCGGCGGCTTGAACAATGTCGTTGGCGCGACGCATGTCACAGCAGGCGCCCGTCTTCGTGTGGTTCCCGCGGTTGCCGCGGATGTGATCGGAGGTTCGCTCGATGGCGCCGCGCAACTCGCCGCGCCCCCGGCAAGCTCTGGCCAAGAGGATCCCGAATTGCGGTCGACCTCAAACCTTCAGGTCTTGGCAAGCTCGCTACCGAATCGGAATGCGCGCCACGTCTCATCGCGAGTTCCTGGCGATCTACGTTCCCCTGAGGTTTCGACGATTCGGGCGCGAGGTGGATTCGCTTCACTTGCGCTCCATCAGCCACAGGCTGCCACGATGTCGGCATATCCACCTTTGACCTTTACGACCTTGAACGATGCCGATTCGGTGGCTGACAGCGGGGTTCCACCCGGATGCTCGGTCCCGCGGAACAACCTGGGTGTTCAAGCGCCTCAGCCTTTTTCCGACCAGGTCGACTGGGCTCTGCAGCTCGCTGCTCGCGGCGCCCTAGGATCGGCCGGTTCCCCTCTGCGGCCCGATCATTACCTGACCATGGGCCTCGGCCCGTATTCGCCGAGCGTTGACTTCCCTCCGGGATCTCTCCTGCAGTGGGGTACCAACACCCAAAACATTCCGGCGTCCGTGATGGAGGGGCTCGCCGCCCAGGAAAGCGCGTGGCGACAGATGTCGTTCCATGCGGCCCCAGGAGTCGGAGGAAATCCTCTCGTCGCGAACTACTACGGTGAGATCTCCATAGGGTCGTTGACGAGCATCGACTACACCAAGTCCGACTGTGGCTACGGGCTCGGCCAAATCACGGATCCCATGCGCGCCTCATCCATGCAGTACACGCTGGATCAGAAGACAAAAGTTGCGGTCGACTACGCCGAAAATGCGGCTGCTACGGCGCAGTTCCTTGTGAATGACTGGAACCAACTGCGCAATCTGAACCTCAAGTTCAACAACGGAGATCCCGCGTTCCTGGAGAATTGGTATTTCACCTTTTGGGCGTACAACACGGGGATCAAGACCGACGCTTCCGGAAGCGGGCTAGGCTGGACGAACAACCCGCGAAACACGAATTGGGATCCGTCCCGCACACCTTTCCTACGGACTTCGTATGCAGATGCCGCGCAGCCCTGGCGTTGGCCATACCAGGAACGTGTTATGGGCTGGATGGAGACGCCGCTGAAGAACTACAACGGGGACGACTCATATTTGGGGACTTCGAACATTCGTATCCCTGGGATCAACGCCTTCTGTACTGCGGCGGACAACTGCAGTCCGACCGCGATCGTCGGCGACCCGTCGCTGTGTGACTACAGCCAGCCAAACGGCTGCTCGAACACGTCATTTTGCCTGGACCAGTCGAGTGCGAGGCGCTGCTGGTGGAAGGACCCGTATTCGCAATCGGGCGTCGGATGCCCGAACGAGTGCACTGCGAGCTCGTTCACCGTCCCTATTGGAAGCCCTGAACCGCCTGGCTATGACCGGTGGCCGTCCCAGTGTTCCGACAACCTTGCAACGAATGCCATCATCGTTGACGACATACCGAATCCCAATCGGAACGTGAAGTGCGGAACAGTAAATTACACATCCGACGGGACCTTCCAACTCGCTATGGGTCGGAGCCAATCGAACGGTGATCTGCTTTCGCTCATCGACTTCCATCAGCTGGGAGCGGGATTCGGCGGGCATATGTACTTCACGAACAACCGAACCTCAACGACCGACGAAGCCCACACGGTAACCGCCACGTGGACGCCTTCCGGGCTGTCCACTCGCTGGTACAACATCAAGGCACACATACCCTCTACAGGTGCAACGACGCAGAGCGCCTCCTACAACATCTACTCGAGCGGATCTGACACCAATCCCTCGGTAGTCGTGGTCGATCAACATATCCACCAAAATCGTTGGATCTCACTAGGCAACTTCTCACTTGCCCCGGGGGCGCACGTGACCCTAAGCAACATCACGTCCGAACCGGGCCAAGATGCCGACGTTGCATTCGATGCGGTTGCGTTCACTCCTGTTGCGGGCGGCGGAACGCAAATCTCGAAGACAGTGACAGCGGTTCAGGCATTCGACCCCTATCAGGACCTGTTTACTGATCCGGCGGCCTGGGGCCCAGGGCAGTCGTCGCCTCTGAAGACGATGAAGTCCGCGTATGACTGGGGAAATGCAACGACGTCCGCAGTGACAAGCTTCCCTAAGTGCGGTGCAACACTGTCTTCGTCATGCGTTGGGAAGGCCACCTGGAACGCCTACAACGCCTGGCAGAGCGACGTCCTGGCTGCAGGGACAGGCACCGGCGCAGATGGGGCGAGTCCGACGACAGGATGGACCAACGAGACTCTGCCTATCACAGAGGCCGGCTGGCTCAACTTCTCCAACCCCAGGCTCGGCCCGACGATGCCAACGAATCTCGTCTCTCAGCAAGATCTGTACAAGACCTTCAACAAGGTCAAGGTTTCCTACCTAGTGAAGCCGAATGGCGACATCGATGAGGACTCGATAACCGTCGCGCCCACGTACAGGATCGGCGACACCCACATGCCGACGTTCATCCTGGCGATCATGAACGCCTACAACGCCGACTACGGGATCGCGCTTCCAAATCTCACGTATACGGCTGACGACCTGAACACGTGGGGGCACGAGAGCACCACGGTCAATCCTGTCACGAATGGCGGTGTTCTTCCGGGTGCGGCTTACCCGGACAGATGGAAGGTGGCGAACGTGGGAGCCTCCTGCGTCCGCGTGAAGTCCATGGATGGCGGTGCGATCGGATATCGCCCTATGACGACAGCCACAGGACCGGTGGAGTCGGTCGCAAGCTGGGTTACCCGCGTCCAAAACAAGGCCAACGCAGGCGTTCTCCCCCAGTCGCTCGTCGCCGGGGCGCAGGAACTCCAGAGGGTTTTCTTTAGCCGGCTGGGAATCACGGATTGGGATCAATCGCTCTTCTATGTGGCGCCAGGGATCTGGAGCGAGCTTGACGTGAAAGTCTGCACGGACGGCACAGTCATCCCTGGAAACGGATCCACAATGGCGTATTCCTCGTATATGCCCGATCTGTACATCTGGGTTGGATCTCAACTCGTGAACAACACGGGCGGGAACAAGACGTGCACGGCGGGGAGCCGGACCTGCTCGATGCGGAAGGGAGACTTTTTCAACTTCGCGCACGGACCGCTCATCTCCCCGCCGTTCACGGATAACAACCCTTGGGAGTTCTGCGACGTGAACCATAGAGATAGCCGCGCAGGAAACCCGTGGGATCTCTCATGGAACCCTTTGACTGCGGATCATGCAGCAGCCTACGTCTCTCTGTGCGACGAACCTACAGTAATCCAGGTGGGCGACCCGTAGCGAAGAGCGGCTCAACCGCTTGCTCGGAATAGCTGAGCGAGCGGTTGAGCGGTGCCGTCCATCGGTCCGGTCCAACCAACGGCAAGCGCGTCGCCGTTCGGCAAGGTTGCGACAGCCTCAAACGTCCCTGGACCTGCACTCTTCACCGACCAAGAGTTTGCGCCGCCCATCTCGGCGGCGAAAGTCATCGGGGAGCTGGAGTCAGCGGAGTTCGCACCCACCACCCAGATTGATGATCCGCCAGCAGCTATGCCTTTCAGCAAGGCGCCGGATGGCTCAGTCGCAACGAGGTCGACGTGATCGGCCCTCAATCGGGCGACCGCGTTTGCCCCATCGCTGGTGTCGCCCACCATCCACACGGTGCCGTCACTTACTGTTTCCGAGCGCGGGATGATGGCTGTTGACGTGTCGATCTGCCGCCAAGTCCCGTCGATGTAGGTCTGAACGTAACCGTGCGGATACTCGTCCACGTAGTAGGGCCCAACAGCCACCAGCGAGCCGTCCGGAAGCAGGCCCAAGTCAGGATCGACCGTTCTGTCGCCACCATTCGAGGTACCGATGGGGGGGAACGCTGTGTCTCGGAACCTATCTGTCCCGCTCAGCACGACGGGAGTTGGGTTGTCGGCTGGGACGCCTTCGCTACCGCCCAACCCGTTCAGTCCCGACACGTAGAGGATCCCGTCCTGCCCAACGGCGAGGTGGTTCACGAAGAAGGGCACGCGTGCTATGGAAGAGAGCGAGCCACTCTTAGAGATTGCGTCTATCGAGGAAGACCCATCGGCTTCATGTGTCAACGCGTAGATGCGTCCCCTCGTTCCCGTGAGGTCGACGATGCTGCCGAAGCCTCCCGTGACGTCCTTCCCCCAGGAGTCTCCCGTCCACTCGCGTAGGAGCGTGTGAGCTTCACCGGCTGAACACTGCTCTCCTGCCGCCCATCCTCTACCTGACGATCCGAGCGCCACTGCCGAGAACAAACCACTTCCCTCGACGCATCCCGCGGTACTTGTTCCAGCCGACGTTGAGGAGCTGCCACAAGCAGCTAGGAGAGCGATTACCACTACAACCTTGGCCACCAGGGTCTTCATGGCTTGATTTTGTCAGCTTCAATGGTGCTCGGGACAAACGCCAGGGGGTGGGATGGAGGATCGAGTCCGGGTCGCTGAATCGTGTGCCTTGCGGCTTTGCGCAACGAGGGCCCTTGAAAGAGCCACCGGAGCCGGTGAATCGCGGAGCCGTCCACAAACCGGCGCAGACCGCCTCTTATCTGTCTTCTCCGAAGATCGCCGGAAGAGTGACAGAGGGCTTGAAGCAGACTCTTGAGCTTGTCACGGCTAGTCCGGCGGCCGAGCCCCTTATCTGTCTTCTCATCAGGTGCATGACCGGCTCCTCCCCCTCGAATAGCCGATCACGCACCCTTTCGATGCGCCCCTCTCGCTCCACGAATACGTCGTCGGGTCCGTTG
>JAJKIB010000533.1 GCA_021154745.1 Mycobacterium sp. | reverse complement strand
GCGCCCGGAGCCGTCGGTGAACCGGAACGCCGTCTCCTGAAAGATGCTCGGCGTGCCCTCGATGTCGACGCGATAGACGTCGTTCTCGTTGCCCGACGGCCAGTCCGGTGCGGCGTCGTTGCCGATCCTGTTGACGTGTTCGAGCTGAATGCGGGTCTCGCCCCGGTACACGCCGTTGATCGTGAACCGGACGGCCGCGACGTTTCCGGGCTGGATGATGCCTTTGGCGGACTTGCGCTCGGTGGGCGTCACCCACTTGTCCCATGTCGTGGTGATTTCGTCGAGCATGATGCCCGCCGCATGAGCGATCATCGGAACCGTTGCGCCCCAGGCAAATATCAGGACGTCGGGATTTTCCAGCAGCGGACGGTATTCGGCCGGCTTGCCGATGCCCATCTCGAATTCGTAGTCGCCCTCGTAGTTGGTGTAGTCCAGCAGTTCGGACGCCCGCACCTTGCGGACCTCCGAGCACAGACCCATCAGCGTCATCGGGAACAAGTCGTTGGCGAAGCCGGGGTCGATGCCGGTGGTGAAGCACGATGACGCACCGAGCTCGCACGCCACGGTGATGGGCTCGATCCAGTTCGGCGGGTTCAGGTGCATGGTGGGCCACACCCACGGCGTCATGGCCGTCGAGCACACATCGATCCCGGCCCGCAGGAAGCGGGTCATCAGCGCGATGTTGTCGTCGGCGTGTGCCGCGGTGGGGCCGTAATGCACTAGCGCGTCCGGTTTCAGCGCAATGAGGGCGTCGACGTCATCGGTGGCGGTCAGCCCCAGTGTCTGCCCGAGAGCGCAGATTTCGCCGACATCGCGGCCCACCTTGTCGGGATTGCTCACCCCGACTCCGACCAACTCGAACAGGGGATGCTTGACGATCTCTGCGATCACCATCCTGCCGACGAAACCGGTGCCCCAGACGACGATGCGCTTCTTCCCAGATTCCTTCACGGCCTTCACCCTAGGCGGGCTCGTCGCCGATTAGTCATGGATCCGCCAGGTGACGCCATAGGGCGCGAGGGCGTCAAGGAAACCGGCGGGCGGGAGGACCTCGGCGGGTGTGCGGGCACCCGAGGGGCCCGCCATCCGGAGGGTGCCCTCGGCGGCGATGACGGCTGTGGTGCCATAGGTGTCGGGGCCTTCCGCGCTGGCACGGGCACGCCGACCGTCGGGGGTGGACGCCTCCACGACAATTGTCCAGCGCTGGTCGCGGCGGTCGTTGTCGGACGGGCCCTCTGGCATGTCGTCGATGACCTCGCCGGGGATCGTGCCGGAAAACTGTTCGGCCAGTGCCGTTTCCGCGAAACCTTGCACATAGTCAACCTGCAAGTGGCGCGGGACCGAGATGGGCTCCGATACGGCGAACCTGGTCACCGGGGACGGGACGTCGCCGAGGAACATCATCGAGGTTGCGCGCGGCACCACGTCGTCGCGCCATTCGCCGTTCTGGTAGGCCAGGCCGCCGGACTTGAGGACATCAAAGGTTCCGAAGAGGGAGCGCATCGAGCCACGGGACATAGCCGGGGATCCGGTGATGCGGTGCCCGGCAAGGACTTCCGCCAGCGGTCCGGCACCGAGATGGTCGGCCAGCACGTGCGCCAAGAGGTCGCCGGGTACACCGCTGTCGGTCATCGCGGGTGTGACCGTGACGCCGGCCCGTTCCGCCTCGGCCGCGCAGGTGTCGTAGATGTGCTTGACGTGGAGTTGCTCGCCAGATGTGTCGGTGTAATTGCAGCCGGCGGCGATGGCGGCCCGGGCGACAGCATTGCCCTGCGGGGTGAACGGGCCCGCGCAGTTGATCACCGCGTCGGCTCCGCGAAACGCGGCAACCAGGCCGTCGTGGTCGGCAAGGTTGGCGACGCGGGTCTCCGCGCCGGACAGGCCGGTTGCGGCGTTGGTGAGGCGGTCCGCATTGCGTCCGACGAGGATGAGGTCGGCGCGGAGACGGGCCAGTTCGGCAAGGACGAGCCGGCCCTGGTAGCCGTACGCTCCGTAGATTGCAATTTTCATGGGTTCAACGTATGACGGCTAGCGAAGATGCAAAATAATTCATAGGCTTCAGTAGATACGTAATCGTCTATCTCAACGGAGTTCCGCGTATGGACGTCTTGAGTGACGTGATCGCTTCCGTCCGCACGGGACGGCCGCATTCGTCCCGTACCACCAGGCGGGCACCCTGGGGGTCGTGGTTCCATGCGTCGTCGGCCGCAGGCTTCCACGTGATGTTGGCGGGAAGGGGCTGGCTGCTCCCGCAGGACGGCGACCCGATCCCGCTTGGCACGGGCGATGTGGTGTTCGCCGCTCGCGGTGTCGCCCACGGCCTGGCCGACAACCCGTCGACTCCAATGGAACCGTCAAACCCGGTGCTGCTGAATGAAATTGCCCCGTCGGAGGCAGAAGAGCATGCGTCGGCGGTGATGCTGTGCGGCGCGTACACGATGGACGGTGCGCGGTCGCATCCGCTGCTGGACGAGCTGCCAGGCATCATCCATCTGCCCGCTCGGCTCGGACACACCGCCCCGCTGCGAAGTGCGATCGATCTCCTCGCCGCGGAGATGGAATACCCACGACCTGGCACGGATGCCGTCGTACCAGCCCTTCTCGACACGCTGCTGCTGTTCCTCCTGCGAGCCTGGCACGAAGAGCACCCCGCTACCGGATGGGCCCAGACACTCAGCGATCCCGAGATTGGCGCGGCACTGCGCGCCATCCACGATGATCTGGCGCGGCCGTGGACTGTTGAAGATTTGGGCAAGGTTGCTGGGCTGTCGCGGGCCGCATTCGCCAAACGGTTCACCACTCTGGTCGGGCGGCCGCCGCTGGCGTACCTCACCTGGTGGCGCCTCACTACGGCGGCCCGGCTGCTGACAATCGAGGATGCACCTCTGGCAACGATTGCCAAGCAGGTCGGTTACGCGTCCGAGTACGCCTTCGCCAATGCGTTTAAACGCGAGTACAAGGTTGCGCCCGGCCGGTATCGGTCCAGTCGATAGCGTCGAGTTCTGGCACCCCGTCATGCCCGGGAATGATTTCCGACCAACCCGCATTTAGTTGGGCGTAGGCGGGGCTTGGGAAAGGACGACGACATGACAGCATCACTGGCCGGACGGCGAGCATTGGTGACCGGCGGGTCACGCGGTATCGGGGCGGGGATCGTGCGGCGACTTGCCGCCGACGGCGCCGCGGTGGCGTTCACGTACGGGGCGTCGGCCGTCGACGCCGAGAAGCTGGTCGCCGAGGTCGCCGAGGCGGGCGGCACGGCCGTCGCGATTCAGGCCGACAGCGCTGACCCCGATCAGGTCGCCCGGTCCGTCGACGAGACCGTCGCGCAGCTAGGGGGGCTCGACGTCGTGGTCAACAACGCCGGCGTGGCGTACGTCGATGACACCGAGTCCTTTCCTCTTGAGCAGTTCGACCGATTGGTGGCCATCAACGTTCGCGCCGTCTTTGTAGCTATCCAGCGGGCGCTTCCTCATCTCGGCGACGGCGGCCGGATCATCAACATCGGCAGCGTCAACGCCGACCGGGTACCAGTTGCCGGCCTGTCGGTGTACGCCATGACCAAGGGCGCCATCGCAAGCCTCACCCGAGGGCTGGCCCGCGAGCTCGGGCCTCGCGGCATCACGGTCAACAACGTCCAGCCCGGCCCGATCGCCACCGAAATGAATCCCGAAGAAGGCGAATTCGCCGATTGGGCACGGCCGATGACGGCGCTCGGCCGCTACGGTCAGACCAGCGACATCGCCAGTGTGGTCAGCTATCTGGCGGGACCGGAAGCGTCATTTGTGACCGGCGCCAACTGGAACGTCGACGGCGGCCTCACCGTCTGATGCTCACAAGTTGATCGGATCCGGTGGATGCACCGTCTTCGTGGTGTCCTTCAGTGCAGCCTTGAATTGCATTGCCCGATAAGGCCATCCGACGGCGGTGTTCCACTGTGAGACCACCAACCCGATTCCGCCCTGAATGTCGAACCGGGAGCCGGGCAGCACGTAGCCGCCGTAGAGTTGCGCGACCTTGTTCTTGGAATGGTTCTCATCGTTCCAGGACGAGCCGACCACCGGGATCTGCAGTTCGGTGGTGTGCATGTTGGCGACGGCTGAGTCCACCACCCGGTAGCCCAGCGCATACTTCGACGCCAGGAATCCGCCGAGTACCCATTTGCCTTGTGCCATCCGGCGAAACGTCAACTCTCCCCACTTCTCGCCCTTGGGTGTGATCGGCGTGGCCACCTCTCCCCACGCCCAGCGGCCGGCGGTATAGCCCCAGCTGACATATCGCGACCGCTGCCCGATGTGCTCGGGCCGGACACGCATCAAGATGATGCCCTTGTCGCGTTGAAATCCCGTCGCCACCACGTATACCCAGCCGTCGTCGGGTTCGTAGTCCCACGACCAGCACTGGGCGTAGCCGCCGTGCAGGTTGGCGGGAAATTTGGCGTCCTCGCCCATATGCGACCACGAGATGCCGCTGTCGTCGGATCGCCAGATTTCGGTCCAGATGACATTGCCGAAGCCTCGATTAACGATGGCGTGCAAGTAGATCGAGTCGTCGAAATGAAGCAGATCCGACGGGATGACCGTGCTGATGCCGCCGTGAGTCCAACCGGTGGCAGCGTCATCGTGGATGTAGTGCCATAACTGCCGGGCATAGTTGGGATCGTCTCCCCCGGCCCGCTCGTACACGATTTCGTGGTCGGCGTCGCCGGTGCCGATCAGCACGACGGGAGAACGCCAGTCGCCCTGCCCGACCTTGCGGCCGGCGAAGGTATCGCCGAAGACCGACACCAGCTTGCCGTTGGGCGCGACCACCGACGCCCCCAGATCGGTGCACGTGACACCCCAGCGCGAGGTGAGCCGCGGGCCGGTCAGGTCGACGACCTTGCCGTTGAGCAGCGGAACAGTGGCATTGGCGCGGTTATCGGCCCGCAGGCGTTGACCCGCGCGCCGGCCCAGCCTCACTGACAGATGCGCAGCCCGGCAGGCTCGCAGTACAACGGATACTGTTCGACCGGAAGCGGCAACGGGCCTTTGTAGGACATCGTGAACGGGATGGTGATAATCCCCGGCTGCAGACCGCAGACGTCGGTATGGGCGATGTTGCGGGTGCCCGTCATCGTGAGGTCATCGAATTTCATGGTTTCGAGGGTGGATTTCCAGCTGCCGTCGGGGCATTGGATGCCCCGATCGTTTCTCGTGGTCCATTCCCAGACGCCCCCCGTCAGTCGCGCGTCACCTCCGGTCAGCCCCGACGGCGCAACCATGTGCAGCCGGCAGGCCACCGGAAGATTGAGCGGCTCGCGCAGGTCCCCGACCACCGGCACGCACGACGGAAAAATCTGGTACTCGCCGCTCGGGCCTTGCTCTGGCGTGTAGGTGTAGACGCCCTCCAAGAGCTGGTCCGCGTGGGCGGGGCCGGCGAACCCCAGCGCAGCGCAGGTCAAGACGACGGCTGCGACGAGCCCGCGGATGATTCTCACGACGCGGATTATCGCAGTGTTCGTTCGGCAAAGTCACGCGTTTGCGTTTCGGCGATGGCGCATAGTGGGTAAAGAGCCGCGTGCGGGTTTTGACCGCTATCAGCGTCGTCGCCTGGCTCGTCATCGCCCTGACCGGCTGCTCCACCGGCAAGCGGGTGGATCTCGGCGACGAATCATCCGCCAATCTGGTCGCCGCGATCGCCGGCGAGCCCGACCAGCTCGACCCGCAGAAGACCAGTGCATATTTCTCCTTCGAGGTTCTTGAGAATGTCTTTGACACACTCGTCCAGCCCGACGCGAACCTCGAAATGCGACCGGCACTCGCCGAGTCCTGGACGGTGAGCCCCGACCAACTGGCGTGGACGTTTCATCTGCGCCACGGCGTCACGTTCCACGACGGCAGCCCCTTCACCGCCGACGATGTCGTCTACTCGTATCGCCGCATCATCGACCAGAAGCTGACCAACTCCGACAAGTTCAGCGCCGTCACCAATGTCACGGCCCCCGACCGGTCCACGGTCGCCATCACGCTGAAGCAACCGACCCCCAACCTGCTGACCAATCTCGGCGGATTCAAGGGCGTGGCCATCGTGCAGCGCCGCAATGTCGAGAGCGGCCAGCTCGCAACGCATCCGATCGGCACGGGACCCTTCGCATTCGTAAGCCGGAAGAGCGGGGACTCCATCACCTTGAAGGCGAATCCGACGTATTGGGCCGGCGCGCCGAAGATTTCGGGGGTGACATTCCGGTTCATCTCCGAACCCTCAACGGCGCTGTCCGCGCTGCAGGCCGGCGAGATCGACTGGACAGATTCCATTCCCACGCAGCGCGTCGCCGCGCTGAAGGACGACGACTCCGTCACGCTCGCGACGACGCCGAGCAACGACTACTGGTACCTCGCGCTCAACGAGGCACGTGCACCGTGGAACGACGTGCGAGTCCGCCAGGCCATCGCCTACGCGATCGACCGCGATGCCATCCTCCAGGCCACCAGTTACGGCACCGCTGTGGCCAATCAACTCGCGATCCCCAAGGGCAACCCGTGGTACG
>JAJKIB010000532.1 GCA_021154745.1 Mycobacterium sp. | reverse complement strand
GCAGGTGCGGCTCCGGCCCGAACAGCCACTCCTTCTGTGCGATGTACTCCTTGAAGATGTCGGTCTGCAGCGTGCCGTTGAGCCGGGACGCGTCCGCACCCTGCCGCTCGGCGGCCACCACGTACATGCAGAAGATCGGGACGGCCGGACCGCTGATCGTCATGGACGTGGTGGTGGATTCGAGGTCGATGCCCTGGAACAGCACTTCCATGTCGGCGGCCGAATCGATGGCGACGCCGCAGTGCCCTACCTCGCCGAGCGCGCGTGGGTCATCGGAGTCGCGGCCCATCAGCGTCGGCATGTCGAAGGCCACGGACAACCCGCCGCCGCCCTCGGCAAGGATCATCTTGTACCGCTCGTTGGTCTGCTTCGCGTTGCCGAACCCGGCGAACTGGCGAATCGTCCACGGTTTCCCGCGGTATCCGGAGGCATGGATGCCCCTGGTGAACGGGAACTCGCCGGGCCACCCGATGCGCTCCACCCGGTCGTCCGGGCCGGTGGGCCCGTACACCGGCTCGACCGGCTCTCCGGACAGCGTCGTGTAGTCCCGCTCGAGCTTGCGAGCGGATTCGAACCGCTCTTGCCAGCGCCCGTGTCCGGCGGCGATCTGCTCAGCATCCATGGCCGTCAATTTACTAGGACGTCCTAGTAATTGCCAAGACGGGCAGGCCTAGCCAGCAACCAACCTTGCCTCGATCTGCGTCAGCTGGGCAGCCAGCCGCTCGATGTCGCCCTTCGTCGCACCCTGTTCCGCCCGCCGAAGCGTCACGACGAGCTGACCGCTCGGCTCCAACACCCCGCTCGCCACCTCGCCCAGGTCGTCGCCGTTCTGCACGCGCACCGCGTGCTCAAGCTCGGCCTTCCGTAGTCCGACATGACGCATGGCCTGTGGCAATGCCTTGCCGTCCTCGATCACCTGCGTCGGCGTGCCGTCGAAGATTCGGGCGAACAGCTCGCTGTGCACCGCCAGCCGGTTCAGCGCGGAGTTGACGACGACCAGCGTCGTCGCCCCGACCGCGCCCCCGGTCACACTGAGGTCGTCGCCGATGATCGCGTTCTGTACGACGTTGGACAGCAGGAACACGACCGCAATGTCGAGGGTGTTCAGCCCTGCCAGCCCGCGCTTACCGGTGAGCCGGATCAGCACCGCGACGAGCGTGTAGACGAGGACGGTTCGCAGCAGCTTCTCGGCAACCGGGATCTGCTCGACGAACATCTGGTGCCACATGGCGACTCCGATCGGTGACGCTGTCACTCCGTCTCTACGAAGTCCCCTGCATCGAGGCGGAGCCGGCGAAGAATCTCGAACAGCAGGTGTAGATCGTCGAGGCTGAGTGCGGTGGTGGCGAATCGCGAATTGTTGAATTCGACGGTGGCCTCGTCCGCGATCTTGCGGCCCTCCTCGGTGATCACCGCGAGCGTGCCGCGGCCGTCGCGCGGATTGGGCTCGCGGCGCACCAGGCCGGCTGCCGCCAGCCGGTCGATCACGTTCGTGACCGACGTCGCGTGCACCTGCAATCGCTCGCCGATCTTGGAAAGGGGCAGCGCGCCGTCGTGGGAGTGGATGAGCAGGACGAGCGCCTCATAGCGGCTGAACGTGATGCCCAGTGGCCGCAACTTCGCGTCGAGCTGGGCGAGCAGGATCTGGTGCGCTCGCATGATCGAGGTGACGGCGCGCATCGACGCGTACACCTCGGGCGGCTCATCGGGCCAGTGCTGCTCCCACAGGCTGCCGGCCCGGTCGATCGGGTCGAAGGGCAGCGACGGCAGCATGCCGGAAGCGTAGCCATCGCGGTTTCGACCTCGGCCGGGTTACGGTCGGGCACCCGGACGGGCAGGTGCAGATGAGACGACGACGCGCGATCCTCGCTGCGGGCGTGCTGGTGGTCGCCGCCGCGCTGCTGGTTCCGCTCGGCACGCCGGACGCCGCGGCGTCGTCCGCCACGCCGGTCAATATCCGCAAGGTGATCGGCTACAGCGTGCAGCACCGGCCGATCGTCGCCTACCGGCTGGGCGATCCGCGGGCCACGACCACCGCCGTGCTGGTCGGCCAGATGCACGGCGACGAACACGCGGGTGTGCAGGTGGCCCGCTCGATCGTGCGCGGCCGCGCGAGCGTCGAGGGCATCGACCTGTGGGTCGTGCCGACGATGAACCCGGACGGGAACGCGGCGAACACCCGGCAGAACGCGCATCACGTCGACCTGAACCGCAACTGGCGCGACTTCTGGGCGCCGCTCACCGGGCAGTATTACTCCGGCCCGGCGCCGTTGTCGGAGCCGGAGACGCGGGCCATGCGCCGGTTCCTGCTCGACGTCCGGCCGCACTACCTGGTCGTGCTGCACCAGCCGCTGCACGGCGTCGACACGACCGACGGGGGCGCGCTCGACCGCCCCTTCCGCAACCGGCTGGCTCGCAACCTCGGCCTGCCGCTCAAGGCGTTCCGCTGCTGGGGCTTCTGCCATGGCTCGATGACTGGCTGGTACACGACGCACCGCTACGGCATCGCGGAAACGATCGAGTTCGGCTCGCATCCGACCCAGGGCTATCTGACCGGACGGGCCAAACGGGGCATCGTCGGCGCGCTCGGCGGCCGCTTCGGCGCGCTGGCATGGCACAACCCGCGACACGCGCTGCACGTCCGCACGACCGACGCAGGAGCACACCTCGCCGGGTGGGCGTTCGACCGGGACGCGCCGGGCCGGCAGGTGCGCTACGCCGCCTACCGGGACGGCGTGCAGATACGGACCGGCCGCGCTGCTGCAGCCAGCCCGGCGTTGGACGCGGCATACGGCATCTGGGGCGATCACGCCTTCGCGTTCGACGTGCTCGCCGACCCCGGCGGGCACACCTTCTGCCTCGTCTTCGGCAACCTCGGAGCGGGCACCGCCGACCCGAGGCAATGCGTTTCGACGGCGTAGCGTGCAGTTCCATGAGCGACGGCGCCCTCGACCGGTTGGACCTGCTCGACCTCGACGACGAGTTGGACGACGACAGCCGGCTGCTGCGTGACACGGTGCGCAAGTTCGCCGACGACCGACTGCGGCCGAACATCCAGCGGTGGTTCGAGGACGGCACGCTGCCCGCCCGCGACCTGGCGCAGGAGTTCGGCTCGCTCGGCGCGCTCGGCATGCACCTCAAGGGTTACGGCTGCCAGGGCTCGACCGCGTCGCAGTACGGCCTGGTCTGCGCGGAGATCGAGGCAGTCGACTCGGGGCTGCGGTCGCTGGTCAGCGTGCAGGGTTCACTCGCGATGTATGCCATCTATGCCTACGGCAGCGAGGAACAGAAGCAGCGGTGGCTGCCAGGCATGGCGCGCGGCGAGCTGATCGGCTGCTTCGGGCTGACCGAGCCCGACTCCGGCTCCGACCCCGGCTCGATGCGCACCCGCGCGGTCCGCGACGGCGACGACTGGCTGCTCTCCGGCACCAAGATGTGGATCACGAACGGGTCGCTCTCCGACGTCGCCGTCGTCTGGGCGCGCACTGACGACGGGGCCTGCGGCTTCCTTGTCGAGAAGGGGATGCCCGGCTTCACCACCCAGGACGTCCACCACAAGATTTCGTTGCGTGCCTCGGTGACCAGCGAGTTGATCATGGACGGGGTGCGACTGCCGGACGCCAGCCGGCTGCCCGGCGCCACCGGCCTCAAGGCCCCGCTCGGCTGCCTCACCGAGGCGCGCTTCGGCATCATCTGGGGCGTCACCGGAGCGGCGCGCGACGCGCTCGCCGCGACGCTCGACTACGCGACGAGCCGCACCCAGTTCGGCAAGCCGATCGGCGGCTTTCAGCTCACTCAGAAGAAGTTCGCCGACATGGCGGTCGCCCTGCAGCAGAGTCAGCTCACCGCCCGCCGGCTCGGTGAGTTGAAGGACGCCGGGCGGATCACCCCGTACCAGGTCAGCTTCGGCAAGTTCGCGAACGTCAGCGCCGCGCTCCACATCTGCCGCGAGGCGCGCTCGATCCTCGGCGGCAGCGGCATCACCACCGAGTACCCGGTGTTGCGGCACGCCGTGAACCTCGAAACGGTGTACACCTACGAGGGCACCCACGAGGTGCACACCCTCGTGCTCGGCGCGCAGCTGACCGGCCTCGACGCGTTCCGTTGATCAACTCGGCTAGGGCCGCGCGCGCCGGCGGGCAACCATGCATTCGACGGCCAAGATCGCCGGTGACCAGCGCGGTGCTCGGCGTCGCAATCACCTCCCCCGGGCCAGCGCCCGGCCGGCGGCGCGTCCGGAGAAGATGCAGCCGCCGAGGAAGCTGCCCTCGAGCGCGTTGTAGCCGTGCATGCCACCGCCGCCGAAGCCGGCAACCTCGCCCGCCGCGTACAGACCCGGAAACGGCGTGCCGTCGGCGCGGATCACCTGCGAGTCCAGATTCGTCTCCAGTCCGCCGAGCGTCTTGCGGGTGAGGATGTTGAGCCGCACGGCGATGAGCGGTCGGTGCTCAGGATCGAGCAGCCGATGCGGCTTCACCACCCGGGTCAGCCGGTCGCCGCGGTAACGGCGCGCGTTCGCGACCGCCATCAGCTGGAAATCCTTGCCGTATCGATTGCCGACCTGTGCGTCGCGAGCCTCGACCGTGCGCCGCACGTCGTCGTAGTCCAATTGCGGGCCGCGTGCGATCTTGTTCATGCCGTCGACGAGGTCGGGCAGATCGCCGGCCACCACGAAGTCGACGCCGTGCTGCTTGAACGCCTCCACCGGACCCGGCGCCCCCTTGGCGAGCCGGCTGGCCAGCGTGAGCTTGACGTCCTTGCCGGTGATATCGGGGTTCTGCTCCGAGCCGGAGAGCGCGAACTCCTTCTCGATGATCGTCTGGTTGAGAACAAACCACGAGTAGTCGTAGCCGCAGGCGAGGATCTCCTTCATCGACGCGTTCGTGTCGCACCCGGGAAAGTTGGGCGGCGGCAGTCGGCGCCCGGTCGCGTCCAGCCAGAGTGATGAAGGTCCTGGAATGATCCGGATGGCGTGGTTGGGCCAGATCGGGTCCCAGTTCACGATGCCCTCGGGGTAGTGCCACATCCGGTCGCAATTGACGATGTTGCCGCCAGACCGCTCGGTCACCTCGAGCATCCGCCCGTCCACGTGGGCCGGAACGCCGGAGATCATCGTCTCCGGCGCCGGCCCGAACCGGGACACCGGCCAGTTCTTGCGTACTAACTGGTGGTTTGCGCCGATGCCGCCGGATGTGACCAGGACAGCCGGCGCGCGAATTTCGAAATTTCCCGCCGCCTCCCGCGAGGACGCCCTGCCCCGCTCGACGTCGGTTTCTTCGAGCACCGTGCCGCGGACCCCGACTACGGCGCCGTCCTCGACGATCAGGTCGTCGACCTGGTGCCGGAACCGGAACGTCACCAGGCCGGCCCGTTCAGCGGCGAGCACCGGTTGGGCGAAGATCCGGACCACGTCCGGACCGGTGCCCCAGGCGAGGTGGAATCGGGGCACCGAGTTGCCGTGCCCGTCCGCCGTACCGCCGCCGCGTTCGGCCCAGCCGACGACCGGGGTGAATCGCAGCCCGAGCGTGTGCAGGTATTGCCGGTTCTCGGTCGCCGCGAACCGGACGTACGCCTGGGCCCATTGCCGCGGCCAGTGGTCCTCGCGGTCTCGGTCGAACCCGGCGGAGCCGAGCCAATCGCGCAACGCCAGCTCATAGGAGTCCTTGATGCCCATGCGTCGCTGCTCCGGGCTGTCCACGAGGAAGAGACCGCCGAGCGACCAGAAAGCCTGCCCGCCGAGGTTGTTGCGGTTCTCCTGATCCAGGACGAGCACCCGGCGGCCGGTTTTGCTGAGCTCATAGGTGGCGACCAGGCCGGCCAGCCCCCCGCCGACCACGATGACGTCCGCGCGCTCGGTCATGCGCAGCAGCCTAAAGCGCGCTGGCCCCCGGTCCCCCGTTGAGCCCCGTCCGTCCCCCGTCCTCCCGTTCGTCCCCGTCCGCCCGTTGAGTGGCTAGTTATGCACCGAGTGGCTGGCGAGGATCAGCCACTCAGTGCGCAAGTGGCCACTCATTGCGCGGCGGGGGCGGGGCAGTCGCCTCAGCCGGGTTGCACCTCGGCGAGGCGGCGCTCGAGGAAGGCGCGCTCCACGTCGTTGTCCATGAGCGCGAGCGCCTCCTGGTACGCGACCTGCGCCTCGGCGAGCCGGCCGAGCCGCCGGAGCAGGTCCGCCCGGGAGGCGGCCAGGTAGCCGTACCCGGCCAGCTGCGGCTCGGCGCCGAGCGCGTCCAGCTCGGCGAGCCCTGCCGCCGGCCCGCGTGCGAACCCGACGGCCACGGCCCGATTGAGCGTCACCACCGGCGATGGCCACACGTGGCCGAGGACGTCGTACAGCGCGACCAGCTCGTCCCAGTCGGTCGCCTCCCAACTCGGCGCCTCCGCGTGCACCGCCGCGATTGCGGCCTGCAACGCCAACCGGCCCGGCGGGCGGCGGCGCAGCGCCTCGTGGACCAGCGCGATGCCCTCGGCAATCTCCGCGCGGTCCCACCTGCTGCGATCCTGGTCCGCGAGCAGGATGAGCTGCCCGCCGGCATCGACCCGAGTGGCTCGCCGAGCGTCGGTGAGCAGGATGAGCGCGAGCAGCGCGGCGACGTCCGGATCATCAGGCAGCAGCGCGCGGAGAATGCGGGCGAGATCCAGCGCCCGCTCGACCAGCTCACCGCGGCGCAGCCGATCGCCGATCGGGGCCGTGTGTCCGGTGCTGAACACGAGGTGGACGACCGCCAACACTGCATCGATGCGGCCCGGCAGTTCGGCGGCCGCTGGAACTGCGAACGGGATCCCGGCCCCGGCGATCTTCTTCTTCGCCCGGGTGATCCGGGCCGCCATGGTGGGCTCCGTGACGAGAAAGGCCCGGGCGACCTCGGCCGTCGTCAGGCCGCACACCAGGCGCAGGGTGAGGGCCACGCGCGCCTCGGGAGCCAGCGCGGGGTGGCAGCAGGTGCAGATCAGTCGCAGCCGGTCGTCCGCGATCTCGTCCCCGTCCAACGCCGGTTCGTCGACCAGCTCGTTTTCGACCACCATCGGCATCAGCCGCCGCAGGGTCGACTCGCGGCGCAGCGCGTCGAGCGCGCGATTGCGAGCAGTCGTTGTCAGCCAGGCGGCAGGCTTGGCCGGCACCCCACGCTCGTCCCACACTCGCAGCGCGGTGGCGTAGGCGTCTTGGACGCACTCCTCGGCCAGGTCGATATCGCGAGTGACGCGCACCGTCGCGGCCAGGACGAAGCCCCACTCGCGACGGTGCGCCTCGGCGACCGCGGCCGCGACGGCCGGGTTCACCTCGCCACTCAGTCGAAGACCATGATCGGCCGGACCTCGAGTCCGCCGGACAGCACGGGGACCTGCTTGGCGAGCGAGATGGCCTCGTCCAGGTCGGCGGCTTCGACGAGGTAATAGCCGCCGAGCGCCTCCTTGGTCTCCACGAACGGGCCGTCGGTCACGGTGAACCCGTCCGCGCCGTCCGGCCGGACGGTGGTCGCGGTGCCGGTTGGCTGTAGCGCGTTGCCACCCGCGACGGCAGCCCCGTTCTTCTCGGCGAAGGCCTGGTGGCCCCGCATGATGCGCTCGCCGGTGTCCGGGGGCGCGCTCTCCCACGCCGCCTCGTCGTCGTAGATCAGGATCAGGTACTGCGACATCGGAACTCCTCTCCGGTCGAAGTCCGCCTTATCGGACTCTCACCCATCCCGACGAGCAAGGCAGGGCGGAATCGACAGCCAGCCTAGATTCCTGGCACGCTCGCACGCCATGGATTGGAACCTGCGCACCTGCGCGCGGAAAGGGCACATCACCTACGCGCCGGAGGAGCCAGAGTTCCGCGCGAAGCTCGAGGCGCAGACCCCGCTCGGGCAGTCGTGGCGCTGCCTGCGCTGCGGGACGTACGTCCTCGGCGAGCCGCACGGCGCAGGACCGGCCGAGAACGCGCCGGTGCTGTTGCGCGGCAAGGCGTTGCGTGCGGCATTCATCCTGCGTGCCTTGGCGATCGAGCGATGGATACGCGGGTTGATCCTGCTACTGCTCGCCGCTGCCGTGTTCGAGCTGAAGACCACCCAGGCAAGCATCAAGGACCTGGTGGATCGCGACCTCACCGCGCTGAAGCCGTTCTTCAACCAGATCCACTTCAACGTCTCGGACTCGGCCACCATCCGCGCGATCGAGAACGTGCTCAGGGCCAAGCAGTCCACACTGAATCTGATCGCTGTCGGGATCCTGCTCTACGGGCTGCTGCAGGTCGTCGAGGGCGTCGGTCTCTGGGTGCTCAAGCGCTGGGGGGAGTACGTGGCGGTCGTCGGCACCACCTTGTTCATCCCGCTGGAGATATATGAGCTCACCGACCAGATCAGCTGGCTGAAGATCGTCGCGCTGGGGATCAACGTCGCGGCGGTCCTCTACCTCGTCCTCGCCAAGCGGTTGTTCGGGGTCCGGGGCGGACATGCGGCGTACGAGGCGCGGCTGCACGAGGCGTCGCTGCTCGAGGTGGAGTACTCGGCCGAGGGGCCCGCGGCCGCACAGGGCTGAGCGCCGATCAGCCGAAGCAGGCGTGGACCGCCCGGCCCAACGCCTTGCCCCGAGGTTACCCGTCAGTAGCGAGTTGGTTCCGCGACTTTGCCTCCCCATTCGGCACTATGTGGAAGTAGTGACCGACACCAACGACCTCCTCCCCCTGCTGCGCGAACGGCTTGTCGGGATCTACTCGCCGCTGCTCGCCGGCACCCGCGCGAGCCTGCTCTTCACCGCCGGCGGGATGGCCAACTGGACGGTCGACATCGAGGACGGGCGGGCGAGCGCGCGGCGCGGCGGCCCGCCGCGGCCGACGACCAGCGTGCGCGCCGCGCTGCCGGTGCTCACCGACGTCGTCTCCGGCGAGCGGTCCGGTGTCCAGGCATTCCTCGACGGCGCGCTCACTGTCCGCGGCAACCTGGCCCTGGCGCTGCAGCTCGACGGCCTGTTCCCCGGCGAGATCCCGGACGACACCCGGACGAGCACCCGCACGGTGCGCGCCGGTGGCATCGAGACCTTCTACCTCGAGGCCGGACCGGTGGACGCGCCGCCGGTCATCCTGGTGCACGGGCTGGGCGCGACCAACGCATCGATGCTGCCGCTCATCCCGCAGCTTTCCAACGAGTACCGGGTGCTCGCGCCGGATCTGCCCGGACACGGCGGCACCGAGGCGACGAGCTCCTCGCACGCGGCACGCTTCCTCGGCGACTGGCTCTCGGCGTTCCTGCGCGAAACATGCGACCGGCCGGCGGTGCTGGTGGGCAACAGTCTGGGCGGTCGCGTGTCGCTCGAGGCGGCGCTGAACTCCCCCTTCGAGGTGCGCGGTATGGTGCTGCTGTGCCCGGCCGTGGCGTTCCGGAGGCTTCGGCAGCTGGTGCCCTTCGTTCGTCTGGTGCCGGACGAGGTCGCCGCGCTCCCGGTGCGGGTCCCGCGCCGCATGGCGATGCGCGGATTGCGTGGTCTGTTCGCCGATCCCAGCACGTTGCCCGATTCGTGGCACGAGGCGGCGATCGACGAGTTCGTTCGGGTGGTGACGATCCGGCAGAACCGACTGGCCATGTTCTCAGCGCTGCGCCACATCTATCTCGACGAGCCGTTCGGTGAGCGGGGCTTCTGGAACCGGCTTGCGTCACTCAAGCCGCCGGCGCTGTTCGTGTGGGGGGACCGGGACGTGCTGGTGCCCGCCGGGTTCGCTCGGTTCGTCGAGCTGGCGCTGCCGCACGGACAGTCGGTGGTGCTGCCCGACTGCGGACACGTCCCCCAGTTCGAGCACACCGACCGGACCGCCGCGCTCACCCGGGATTTCCTGTCGTCCCTCCCCGCTCCCTGACGACGGCTGGTCGCCGGGAGGGACCTCAGAGGGAGGCGACCAGCTCCTCGGCAGCGGCGTACGGGTCGGTGTCGCCGGCCACCACCCGTGCGGCTGCCGCCTCGAGCGCCACCGAACCGTGTACCTGCGTGAACCGTTGCTTCACGGTGCCGAGCGCGATCGCCTCGATCTCGGCCGCCGCGCGGGCCCGCCGGCGCCGGGAGAGCTCGTCGTGTTCGGCCATCCACGCGCGGTGCTTCTCGACCGCCTCGATGATCGCGTCCACGCCGTCGCCGCGGGCCGCCACCGCCTTCAGGATGGGCGGTCGCCACGAGCCGGCCGCCGAGTGCCGGCCGCCGAGCGACTGCATGTAGCGCAGTTCGCGGGCGACCTGGTCGGCGCCGTCGCGGTCGGCCTTGTTGACCACGAAGACGTCGGCGATCTCGATGATCCCCGCCTTCGCCGCCTGGATGCCGTCGCCGAAACAGGGCGCGAGCACGAGCAGCGTGGTGTCGGCCAGCGAGGCGATCTCCACCTCGGCCTGGCCGACGCCGACGGTCTCGATCAGCACGATTTCGCAGCCGGCGGCGTCCAGCACGCGCAGTGCCTGCGGGACCGCGGCGGACAGCCCGCCGAGCTGACCGCGGGAGGCCATCGACCGAATGAATACGCCGTCGTCGGTGGCGTGGTCCTGCATCCGCACCCGGTCGCCGAGCAGCGCGCCGCCGGAGAACGGGGACGACGGGTCG
>JAJKIB010000531.1 GCA_021154745.1 Mycobacterium sp. | reverse complement strand
TTCGCCGGGAGCCTGCCAGCTTCGACGGCCGCCGTGAGCGCCGCACTGAGGGTCTGCACGGCGAAGTTCACCGTCCGCGGCTTAGCGCCGTCGCGATGATCCCGGCGCGCCACTCGACGACGCGCTGCCGGCCCAGGTCGCGGAGCCGGACACCACCGAGCTGCGGCCTGATCCAGTTTCGGATGCTCGCCTCGCGGTGCGTCCTAGTCGACGCTGCCCACGTCATTGAGTGGTTCGCCCAGTACGCGTCAAGCCAAGCGCCTAGCGTCTCGCGGCTCGGCGGGGTGCTGGTGTGCGCGCCCAGCGCTCGCCCCGTTGATGCTCGCAGCGTCGCAGGGCCTAGCCGTCGTCGTGCTCGCGCATCAGCGTAAGAGCGGCGGCAAGTACGGCGAGGGCGTCCGCGGCAGTAACGCGATCACCGGGAGCGTCGATATCGTCGTCGAGCTTGAGCGCGTCCAGGCCGACGAGCAGGCGCGCGTCCTGCGGGCGATCGGCCGGTCGCGATCAACGCCGGAGCAGACGGTCTTGAAGCTCACGGATCGCACGTACCACGTCGAGGACTCGCTGGCCGCGCTAAGGGCGGAGAAGCAGGCTGAGCACGTCCTAGCGGCGATGGAAGGCGAGATGACGGCGGCTGAGATCGCCGAACTGCTCGACATGTCACCTGCCACGACCACCAGGCGCTTGCACATGCTGGTGGAGCGCGGCCTTATCGAGCAGTCCGGTGGTGGCGGCGTCAAGGGCAGCCCGATCCGGTGGCGCCCCTCATTCGATTCATCCAGCACCTCTCTCCTAGTAGATGAAACGAATAAGAATCCACCTGAGTTGCCACTGTGACCCATAAGTCACAACCAAGGAGAAAGTCAGTCTGTAGACGACACGACGATATGAGGAGCAAACATTGCCACGCAAGAAGAAGCAGCCGACGCCCGGAGAATCGCATCCGCCCCGCGACGGCGGGTACGCGCGCAACCCTGGCATCGACAACCAACGCGAAACCGTCACCTTCTGGCGCCGTGAGGCGATGCGAACAAGACCGGCAGCCGACGCGGTGATCACGCTCGGTGGCACCGCCTGCTACGACTACCTCGCCACCCTCGGTGACGCGATGTACGTCGCCTATCACGGCGTGAGTCGACCGCTTAGCGGCACCGGGAGCCAGATGGGCGTTGGCCATCCCGGAGCGCTCGCGCTCATCCGAGCCGAACAGCGCGCACTAACCCAGCGCGCCCGCACTCTCCGAGCCAAGCTCGACACGCTCATAGGTGAAAGCGCAGAGATCCCCGACGAAATCGTCGTCGACGGCAAGGGCATCCGCGAAACGGTGACGCTAGACACGCTCGACGCCGCCGATGATGCTGGCGACGTAGCCGATGCAGCCTGAGGAACGGCTCACGTATTGCACACAAGCCGAGCTCGATGCGATAGCTCTCGCCAGCGCTGGCTGCTCATACCGAGAGGGCGCTGACATGCTGGGTATCACGAAGAACGCGTTCGCACGCAGGATCCGCCGCACCCGCCTGCGCCAAGGCGAGGGGCGAAAGCCGCTCGCTCGGGTACACGAACCGCGTCTTATGACGGATAAACACAATCACTCACTATCAACCGAAGGGCCAGGATGATCGCTTACGAGCCTCACGAAGAGGCACCAGACCTGCTCAGCGTCCAGGCCGCAGCCGCGCGCGTAGCTATCAGCGAGCAGACCTTGATGCGGCACGTCACGGCAGGCCGCGTCGCCGCATACAAGGTGGGCGGTAGCGTGCGGATCCGCAGCACCGACATCGACGCGTTCGCGCTTCCGTACCGCTCCGGCTAGGGCACACCGGGCACAGCGCCCGACGCGCGCGTCCCACTCTCACGCGGCGCGTTCGGTGGCACCGCCCCGACGGAGGAACGTAGTGAACCACGCACGCCCCGGTCTGACGCGGGGAGACGGCTAGTCGGGTGACTGCAGGAACGTTGTAACTTGGTCGGCCACGCGGATCGGGTATTGGAAGAGGAACGCGTGCCCCGCGTGGTGGAAGATCTTCAGTTGAGCATGGCGGATGCGGTTGGCAAGCATGTGAGCGTTTGCGATGGGCACGTCGATGTCTTTCTTGCCGTCCATTACGAGCGTCATCTGGCGGATGGTTGGCAGTCGTGAGTAGACACCATGCCGGGGCGTGTACCAGAGGTCTTGGGCGGCGATCTGTCGCACAGCGGTCTCAGTTGGGACTGTCTCACAGCACCCTGGCTGACTAAAGACGCGTTGTAGCCAGGCTGCGCCCGCCTGTAATCCTTCAGGCGGGAAAAGCAAGGAAAGGATCTGGTCGAGTGACGCTTGGCCGAGCGTGACCTTCTCATCGAGCGCCAGGACTGCCGCCCTGGCTCGTATCGCGTGGGAGCCACCGGCGTCGCTGGATGCCAGCACTAGGCGTCTGACTAATCGTGGATGTCGGACGGCGAGCTTTTCCGCAACGAATCCGCCCATCGACCAGCCAATCACGTCGGGGTGGTCGAGGCGAAGCGCCCGTATCAGGCCCGCTGTGTCGTCGCCCATCCGCTGGATCGTCAATCGCGTCCCGACGCCTGATGAAAGCCCGACCCCCCGCGGATCAAAAACGATCACGCGATGGCGCTGCGAGAGGCGCCGAAGAAACAACGGATCCCACACGTCCATCGCCATGCCGCTCCCTGGTATCAGCAGCAGAGGCCGACCCTCGCCCGACACGCGATACGCCATCCGAATCTGCCCGACATGGACGAACCGAACGCTGCTCGCCTCCGCGACGCCGGGCCAGATGCCCGCAGCGGCGACCGCCATCAGGATCACCAACCACCCTCTACGCCAGAGCCTCATCGTCCCCCTTCGGATGATCTGCGGACGTCCCTAGCGATTCTCACACACACCACCGCGACCAGTCAAACGGATCGCATCAGCAGTGGCGAGCCCAACAGTCTGCCTAGGACGGGATGCCACCGCGGGGTCGACCCAGCCGGGGGGCGGGTAGGTCACCAACGGGAACGGCACCCCGAAAAAAGCCGTCGCCTACGTCGCTTCGGACAAGTGCTGGGAAAACGAACTGTGTTCAGGGAACCTCGTAGATGCGCCACTGGCCGGGTACGCCTTTGAGTTCGTGTTCGCCAGCAGGTTTGAAGGTGAAGCCGCTTCCAGCGACGAGGTCTTTGACGGTCTGCGAGACGAGCACTTGTGAGGGTTGTGCGAGCGCCGAGATGCGGGCGCCGGTTGTGACTGCGATCCCGCCGTGCTTGCCGTCGATCACTTCGCATTCGCCGGTGTGGATGCCGGCGCGGGTTTCGATGCCGAGGTCGCGAACTCGGTCGCGGATTTGGTGGGCGCAGTGGATGGCGCGTGCGGGGCCGTCGAAGGTGGCGTAGAAGCCGTCGCCCGCGGTGTCGTTCTCGGCGCCACGCCAGTCACTAAGCGCGGTTCGCACGATCGCGTGGTGGTGCTGGACGAGGTCTTTCCAGGCGTGATCGCCGAGCTGGGCCTGGCGCTCGGTGGAACCGACGATATCCGTGAAGAGCACGGTCGAGAGGATCGTGTCGAGTGCCGCTGGCGGTGGTTCGATGCCGACGAAACGCTGCATCGTTTCCAACACCGGGCGGCACCAGCGCTCGATCTCGGTCGCGGTGGTGGGGGAGAACTCCAGCGGCAACGCTCGTACTTGTGCGTTGGGCATGAGCGATTCGACGTACGTGGCGACGGCCGGCGTCCTGCCGCCCTCGCCCACGATCAACAACGTTGGCGCCTGAACCGCGGGCAGCACCGGCCTGATATCGGTGTCCCACCAGATCTTGCACAGCTCGAGGGCGACGTCGGGTGTGCAGGTTTGGCGGCTGAGCTTGGCGGTTTGCCGGATCTCGGCATCTGAGGGCCGAACGCCACCGTCCTTGGTGAACTGGTCGGCCCAGACCAGGGCGTAGTTGAGCGTGCCCCAATCCTTCAGCGACTCCCGTTCGGTGTCCAGTTCGTCCGGCTGCACACCCCAGGGGAAGTCGTGCGACCAGAGCGTGCGTGGTACCGGGTACAGCCACACCAGCGCGCGAACGCGCTCCGGACTGCTCGCCGCCAGCAACAGGCATGGCGCCATGCTCTCGAACGTTCCACCAAACACCGCCGTCGCGGATCCGACCTCGTCAAGTACCGCACGAAGATCAGCGGCTCTCGTCTCGAGGTTCGGCGCGGCCACGTTTCGGCTGGACAGGCCGGTCGCTCGCCGGTCGTGCAGGATCAATCGCCCCATCCGAGCCAGCGACTCGAACCAGTATCGATCGAACGCGCCTTCCCACTGGACGTCGATGTTTCCCCAGAAGTCGAACTGCCATGCGAAGTCAACGGGCCCCTCGCCCACGACCTGATACGCGATGTAGGCGCCGTCCTCAGTCTTGACGTACCTGGGATCCGGAACTTCCATCGCGCGAGTGTACGCCCTTGCCTAACCCAGTAACCGAATGATCGGAGGCGTCCCATGGAAGCACCCACTCACCTGTCCGAACGATCGCGCGAGCTCTGGCACCAACTCACAACCGACTTCTCGTTGGAAACCACCGAGGTGGAAATGGTGAGGCTGGCTCTAGAGGCGCTCGACCGCTGCGAGGAAGCGCGTTTGATCTTGGCGCGTGATGGACTGACCAGCCGCGGTCGGTATGGCCAAGTTGCTCGCGCATCCGGCGGTCGCGATCGAGCGCGACTCGCCGGCTGCTGTTCGGCCACATAGCTCCCGCTTCTTGGTGGCTGCAACCTCGTGACAGCGTGGGCGACCGCCACTGCATGTGAAAGGCTCAGCCTCCCCTGATTTGAGGAGGCACGCTCATGCGTCGCAGATCCGTACTCGCCGTCGCGGCCTTGTTGGTGACCTTGGCAGCGTTAATCGTGGGGCGCCTGTCAACGTCGACGGCCGCCACGACCGGGCCGGCCGTGCGCGTCACTCCGAAGACATCGCCAAAGCCGGTTGGAGCAGTGGGCGAGACGTTTCTGACAAAGACGTTCACCTTGTCGCACACCGGCGGAACGGTCAAGATCGCGGGGAACCCAGGCGGCACCGCCCAGGTCGAGGTCGACGACGCGCTCGTCTTCAAGGTCAAGCACGCCGACGGCACGACCTCGTCGTACTCGCACGACTACAGCCAGGGCTGTATCGGACTCAGCGGCGACGTTCCGACCAACCCGGTCGACATCTCGTCCTTGTTCCGTGTTGGGGTGAACAGGATCACGTTTTCGTTCAAGGATGCATGCGGCGGCTCGGATGCCACTTGGGCGATGTGGCTGACGCTTCCCTAACCTGCCCCGCCTTGGAGGCGGAGAAGCGAACATCCGATCGCCGAGCACGACAACGGCCGACCTTGTGTGGCTACCCAACCTCACTAGGCCGGCCGCTGTAAAGGGCGACAGAACCGCTCCAAGAGCACCAGTCGCCCGAGCACGCGATCATCCCACAGACTGGATAGACGCGCGTTCACGCCGTGGATTCCCGTCACTCTCACCCGGCACCGACGTTCGTGCCTGGCTGGAGGGCGTTGCTGCGGCTGTTGGCGTTCCGTGCAGCGGTTCTCGGTAGAATCGGCTCGTGCTCCTTCCCGAGCCGATGCTGCTCCGATCGGCGCGCCTTCCAACTAGCGGTGACTATGCGTTCGAGCCTAAGTGGGATGGCTTCCGCTGCCTCGTCTCCCGGAACGGCACGCTTCGCGCGAGGAGTCGCCGTGGCTGGGACATGACAAGCCTCGTCCCCGGCCTCGGCGACCTTCCAGACGGCATCGCTGTGACGGCGAGCTCGTCGCGTTCGGCCATGACGGCCTGCCGAGCTTCCCCAGGCTCTGTGATCGGATGCTTCACGGGAAGCGCCGCATCGACATCATGCTGATCGTCTTCGACGTGCTCGTGGTTGAGGGGCGCGATGTGACCCGCCGGCCCTACTGGGAACGCCGGCAACTCCTTGAAGATCTCGACCTGGACGGCGACGTGTGGGCGACGAGCTCCGTCTACGAGGATGGCGAGGCGCTGTGGGAGAAGGTCTGCCAGCTCGGCCTGGAGGGCGTCGTTGCGAAGAAG
>JAJKIB010000530.1 GCA_021154745.1 Mycobacterium sp. | reverse complement strand
GCCGCGGCCGCGCGCGGTGTTTGAGCTGCCGGTGTCGTCGCGGAAGCTCGCGCTGATCGAACCGCCCTGGTCGTAGATGAACTGGGTCACGCTGGACTTGCCGGTGACCACCGTGATCGGCTTATTGGTGATCGCGTTGTTGCCGTCCTTGTCCACATATCCGGTCTTCGAAAACGACACGTGGTAGTCGGTGCCACGCAGGAAGCCGAAGTTGACGCATCCGCTCGAGTCGGTGGTGCCGTTGAGCGACGGTGCCTCCACGAGCGTGACGGGCACGCCCGGCACGCCTGTAGTGCCGCTCCGGTCGACGATCTGAACCGAGGTCCCGGCCTGATCCGAGCGCGGAGAGAGGAGGCTGTCCATCCTCACCGGCTTGTTGGCGCCGGTCGGGTCGGCGACGGTCGAGCTGATCTTCAGGTAGGTGGCCAGCGTCGTGCTGGTGCAGCTCGTGGAAGTTCCGTTGCTGTCGTTCGCGTAGGCAACGTTCGACGTAACCGTGTAGTTCGTGCCGCCGGAGTTGATCGTCTGCACGTAGGGCGTGCTGACGTAGCCGATCAGCACACTCGTATCGAGCGAGCGCATTCGCTCCTGGTCCTGCTGTGCCAGATAGGCGGCCACCGAGCGGTTCCTGTTCTGCCCGGACGCCTTCGAGGCTCGGTCGAGTCCCTGGTAGATCCCCAGCCCAGCGATCACGAGGACAACCGCGCCGATCATTATCTCCACCATCAGCCAGCCGTTTTCCTCACGCATACGCGCGCGAGAGAAGAAGCGGACGAGCGCGCTCACGCGCAAGCCTCCGCAATGGCGGGAAAGCCGGACGGGTTGGGTCGACCCATGCAGCAGGTATCGGTCCCGCGGGAATCCGGCTTTAGCTGCGCTAGTGCGCTTTAGAACAACTTGACTAGGACATCCGTCGACGTCCGAGGGCCGCCACTGTGCCCGCGCCGACCGCGGTCGACACGCCGGCGACCACCAGCGCGAACCGCGCTCCGCCCCGCGGAAGGCGCTTGCCCGCCGCCAGCGTAGCCGCCACGTCACTGCCGTCCGCCAGCGCCTGGCCGGCCATCCATGGACGGGCCGCGCGCTCGTCGCCGCGGATCAGCGGCACCAGCGCTCCTACGCCGAGCGCGACGTCGCGGGCGCCGTGCCCGCGCGTGAATACCTGGGCCTCCGGGTGACGCGCCACGCGCCCGATCCAACTGCGACCGAACCTTGCCGTGACCGACTCTCGGCGCGGGAAGGGCAACTTAGGCGCGGGCCGCGGGGTCGGGCTAGACTTGGTTTGTCGGCATCGCTCGGAGTCTCTGCTCCTTCTTCCTTCGCGCGTCACCTGAGAGGGAGGGTGGACTCTTGAAGATGACCCGAACACACGGGTTGCCGCACGCGGCCCCCGGCCCGGCCTCGGAGGGCGGGCAATCTGAAGCATGTGACCTGTCGGCTTGTCCCGGCTGTGGGTTGGTGTTGCCGGTGCGCCCTGGCCCGACACACGCTTACGTGGGCGCCTCGCCGGCGTGCTGGTCGCTCTACGGCGAGCTCCCGACGGCGTTCGGCATGACCGCCATCGGCGCAATCATCGGCCGATTGGCGCTAGATACCTACGCCGTCCAGCATCCTGGTAGGCCGGGGAGTCGTTCGATGCAGTCGGTCGCGGTACACGCGATGGGGCTATGCGTACTTCTCGAGCGCGGCGGGGAAGAGCGGCGTATCAAGCCGGTATTAGGTCGGCGACCGACTCGCAGGGCTCCCTCTCTCCACTGGCTGGAGCCGCCGCGACCCAACGGCACGCTGACGATCAGGGACGCCCTGGCATCGGATCAACCAGCGAGCTACGCGAGGACGATAGAGGCTTGGGCCGCCGACGTCTGGGTGGCTTGGGAGCCCCACCACCACACCATCCGGCGCTGGCTGGATGTGGCCTGAGCCGGTGGGCTAGGCTCCGTCAATGGACGACGCTGCGATTCGGATCCTCGTCACGAGCCTGTCCCGCCCGCACCCTTCTGGTGGCGACGTGGTCGAGCGCGCTGCAATCCTGGCCACGGGCTCAGAGTCGTCTACGGTCATAGCCTGGATCGTCGCCCACGAAGGGAAGCCCGAGGCCGCGGTCGCGGCGAGCTCAACGCGGGGTCTGCACGGCTCACGATTGAGCGACGGAGCTCGCTCCGGGCGGCCGCCACTCCGGTACGTGCTTCCGGCCGGCACGCTCGCCTGACCGCCTACCGACCGCTCGCTTTGAGCGGCGATGAGGCGTAGGCTGGGGCTGGTCGCCGACCTTAGCCTCGGGACCGGCCGGGCGCCAAACGGCCCACCGAGCCGCCTCCCGTCGGCAAGAGCCGGAATCTGACTTCATCGCGGGCCGGACACCGGGCCATCACTTCGCCGGTAGACGGAACGCGAGGAAGGAGCCGGACCTCATGCCCTACTTCCTCTGCCCGGCGTGCGCGCTCCGGGCCTACAGCGCCGCCGCCCAAGCCCGCTGCCCCACGTGCGACACGTGGCTGGACAGCGACAATCAGCTCCACCCCTCGATCCCGCTAGCCGAGCCAGTCAGCGGCTGGCGGTCACGCCGCGAGCCCGCCGGTTCGCAGCGCTTCGGCAGCCGTGCTCGCGGTGGCCTCCCGGAAGTGGGGCGCCAATGAGCGGCTCGATGCTGGTTGAGATCCGGCGGCGGATGCGCCGCGGGGATTCGATCGACGACGTCGACCTCGAGCTGATCGAGCGGGCCAACCTCAGCGCGGACGAGAAGGCCGCGCTGTGGCTGTATGCGTGGTCGTTCGTGCCGCGCAGAAAGCAACGCGCCTCGGCGGAGGTGCATCTGCGGCTTGTCGGCCCGCGCGCTTGATGCGCCTACACTTGTCGGTAGTAGCTGAGTAACCGCCCCGCCGGGTTCACTTGTGTCCTTCGATCCTGCGGCGCGCTTCATCCTCCTAGGAGGCCACGAGAGGAGGCTGGTCATGACCAGCCCCGACCATGCAGAACTCGAAGCGGGACCACTCGCGGCCGCGATCTCGAACGCGATGGTGGGGCTCTTGCACGAGTACACCGGACGCGGACCCACCCGCGCCCGCACCACCGTCGCCGACGACCTGATCGTCTGCGTGCTCGCCGACACGCTCACGAACAGCGAGCGCAAGCTCGTGGGTGGGGGCGAGGAGCGCCTCGTGCTCGAGCAGCGCAGCACGTTCCAGCGGCTGATGCGCGATGAGGCCGTGGATGCGATCGAAGGCCTCACCGGGCGTAAGGTCGCCGCCTTCATGAGCAACAACCACATCGACCCGGACATGGCGGTCGAGACCTTCGTGCTCGCGCGGCAGCACGGCACTCCCCGCCCGGCGGATGCTCTGGCAGAGGCCCAATCGGGATGGCCAACGTGACCACCCAGCGTGAGCAGCGCGAAAAACGCCGTCAGAGTCGCCTTCGCGAGCTCCACGGGCAGCTGCGCTCGGGTTCCCTCGTCGTCCGCCAAATGACTCCGGAGGAGCGGGCTCGGTACCCGGCGCGCGAGCCCGGCGGGCCGTCGGCGAGAGGAGCATACGGCGAGCGGTGAGGCCCACGATCGGGACGGCCGAGGCAATGCGGTGCGTCCTATCGGGGGTCGGCCAAACGACCGGGAAACCAGGAGGACGGTCGCGCTTCGCCGGTCTTGACCTCCCTTGAGGTTGATCCCGGCAAGAATTCGACCGCCCTACTTGGTCCTTCCCCCTAATGGAGAGCGCTACGCACGCGTCCTCGCGTCCCTCGCCGATAGGGTCGGCCTGAACCGGAGGGAGCATGATGAAGGCGATCATCCAAGACAGGTACGGCCCACCCGATGTCTTGCGACTCATGGACATTGATACGCCGGTCGTGAACGACGATGAGGTGCTGGTACGGGTTCGCGCAGCTGCAGTCAACATCGGCGACTGGCACCTCCTCAGGGGCACGCCGTACGTCATGCGCATGGCGGTCGGGCTGTTCAAGCCGAAGCACGAGGTACCAGGATTTGATGTGGCCGGGCAGGTTGAGGCGGTCGGCGAAAACGTCAAGCAGCTTCGACGAGGCGATGAGGTGTTCGGCTGGTGCAAAGGCGCCTTCGCCGAGTGTGCGTGTACTGGAGAGGACAACGTCCTGCCGAAGCCGGCGAACCTCACGTTCGAGCAATCCGCGACCGTCGGAGACTCCGCCTTCACTGCGCTCAATGCCCTTCGGGATCAAGGCAGGGTCCAGCCGGGGCACGAGGTGTTGATCAACGGGGCGTCGGGTGGCGTCGGCACGTTCGCTGTGCAGATCGCCAAATCGTTCGGAGCGAATGTGACCGCCGTGTGCAGCACGAGGAACGTGGACATGGTCCGATCGATCGGCGCAGACCAGGTCGTCGACTACACCCAGGAGGACTTCACCCGAAGCGGGCAGCGTTATGACGTGATGCTCGATCTGGTCGGGAGCCATTCGTTGTCGGACTGCAGGCGGGCGCTGACTCCCCGGGGGACATACGTCTTGGTTGGAGTCGCGGACATGGGTCGTTGGTTCGGACTCGCTCGCCAGGTCAAGGTCCTCTCGCTGTCGCCGTTCGTGCGCCAGCGGATGCGGGTGTTCATCGTGAAGCACAACCGAGATGATCTGGCTGTTCTGAAGGAGCTTGTCGAAGCCGGAAAGGTCGCGCCGGTCATCGATCGCCGCTACGAGTTGATTGAGGTTCCTGAAGCTCTCCGGTATCAGGGAGAAGGACACCCGCAGGGCAAGATCGTCATCGCTGTATGAGGCGCGAAGCGCGACGTCAACTACAAGAGCAGAAAAGCCGGCAGCAGAGTCCCTGCCAGGACCCGGTTTCTGGACTCTGATCCCTGGACTCGGCTTCCCCCCGGACGGACCGCGTTGTCCGTTCTGATATGTCCAGAATGTGTCCGGACGGAGGCGGCCGCGCAGAGGCCGACATTTCCCGCTGCGGCTGATGCTTAGTGAAGCTCGGCTCCGCTGACGATCGCGATGGCGATGGTCGCGGCAGCGACCCAGTCGACGACCAGGCAGAACGGAGGCCACCACCGGGTCCCGCTGACAAACTGGCTGCGGTGCTGCCATAGGTCTTTGAGGCCGTGGGCGGCGAGGCCGAGCACGATTAGCCACGACGGGCCGGTGATCGCGGCCGCCGCGATTACAACGAACACGCCAGCAACGGTGGCCTCGACGGCGACGACCTTCGGCCGTCCGTCCGCCACCCCAAGGCCGATGTAGATCGACGCGATCAGAACGAGCCCGAGCGCGTACACCGTCGCCGCATTGAGCCACCAGAACACGAGCGGCGACGCAGCCTGGAGTGCGCCGAAAACGACCCCCCACGCAATCACTGTGGCGAGCGGTCGCCTCCAGGCTGGCTGGCGGGCAGCCGCATGTACATCGGCGTCGCTCATCCCTCCGCCGCCGAGACTTTGAAGCTGAACATCATGCCGCTCTCGTGGTGCTCGGCGATGTGGCAGTGCGCCATCCAGAGACCGACGTTCGTGACGTCCAACAGGATGTCGACCGTCTCCCCGGTACGGACCAGCACGGTGTCATTCCACACCAGGTTGGGTTCGACCGCCCCATCGCGGGACAGGACCAGGAAGCGCCCCGCGCCGTGGACGTGGAACGGGTGGTGCATCGGGTGGTCGCCGGCCATCTCGTTGAGCAGCCGGATCTTCACCTGGTCGCCGACGCGGAAATGCCAGTCGATCGCCGCGTTCTCGGCGCCGGTCTCACGATCGATCAGCTTCCAGCGCATGTTCGCCGGCGTCGTCAGCCGGTTCACCTCGACCATGTCGTCTTCCCACTCGATGCCGTCGGCGGCCGCGTGGTCGTGGCCCTCGTGGGCGTGGGCGTGGGCCTCGTGTTCGTGGCCGCCTCCAGCGTCCGCGACGAGCTGGGCCGGTAGCAGTTTCATGCCGCACTCGGGGCAGTGGCCGGGCTCCTCGCTGACGACCTCCGGGTGCATCTGGCAGGTATAGGTGGTCACCGGGGCCTCGACCGCGAGCAACTTCATGCCGCACTGCGGGCAGTGGCCTGGCTCCTCGCTGACGACCTCCGGGTGCATCGGGCAGGCGTAAACGATCGGGCCCTCTCCTTCTGGCGCGCCCATGTCCATCTCTGCGATGAACGCCAGCGTCTTGTCGGGCTCGGCGTCCAGGTAGGGCGCGATCCGTTCCCGCTCGGCGAGCATGTCGGCATTCGTTCGCACGATCTGGAACTGCGCATCAAGCGACGGCTCGGCGGGCTCCTCGCTCACGCTGATCGCAATGAGCGGGTAGACCCGCTCCGGCGTGCGGTGCTCGAGCGTGAGCTTCCCAGGCTGATCGAACAGCACGTCGACGACCACCCGCTCCGAGGGTGCGAGGATGACGTCGTCGACGAACTGCTCACGCTCGACGTGGCCGCTGTCGCCGCCGATCAGCTTCATCCG
>JAJKIB010000529.1 GCA_021154745.1 Mycobacterium sp. | reverse complement strand
CTGATCTCTACCTCGGAAATCCGAATCTCGGTGCTGATCAAGGACACTGAACTGGACAAGGCTGTCCTCGCGCTGCACGAGGCGTTCGAACTCGGCGGCGACGAGGCGGCGGTCGTCTACGCGGGAACGGGACGGTAGATGGTGAACATTGGAGTCGTAGGGGCGACCGGGCAGGTCGGCCAGGTGATGCGAACGCTCCTGGAGGAGAGGGACTTTCCTGCCGCCAGCGTGCGGTTCTTCGCGTCGGCGCGGTCGCAGGGCAAGAAGCTGTCGTTCCGCGGCCAGGAGATCGAGGTCGAGGACGCATCGACGGCTGATCCCGCAGGCTTGGACATCGCACTGTTCTCGGCCGGCGCCACGATGTCGCGGGTACAGGCGCCGCGGTTCGCCGCCGCCGGGGTGACGGTTATCGACAATTCGTCGGCGTGGCGCAAGGATCCTGATGTGCCGCTGGTGGTCAGCGAGGTCAACTTTGCCGATGCGCGCAACCGGCCGAAAGGCATTATCGCCAACCCGAATTGCACGACGATGGCCGCGATGCCCGTGCTCAAGCCGCTGCACGACGAGGCCGGACTGGTCCGGATGATCGCGTCGACGTATCAGGCGGTGTCCGGCAGCGGATTGGCCGGCGTGCAGGAGCTGTTCGGCCAGGCACGCGCGGTGGTCGACGACAGCGAGCAACTGGTACACAGTGGCTCCGCGCTGGACTTCCCGGCGCCCAACAAGTACGTCGCGCCGATCGCGTTCAACGTGGTGCCGCTTGCCGGTTCGTACGTCGACGACGATTCCGGTGAGACCGACGAGGACCAGAAGCTGCGCAACGAAAGCCGGAAGATTCTCGGCATTCCCGACCTGTTGGTGAGCGGAACATGCGTGCGGGTGCCGGTGTACACCGGGCATTCGCTGTCGATCAATGCCGAATTCGCCCGACCGCTGTCGGTCGAACACGCTAGGTCGCTGCTGGCCGCGGCACCCGGTGTGAAGCTGGTCGACGTGCCCACTCCGCTGGCCGCCGCCGGCATCGACGAGTCCCTCGTCGGGCGCATCCGCCAGGATCCCGGTGTACCCGACGGCCGTGGACTGGCGTTGTTCGTGTCCGGCGACAACCTGCGAAAAGGTGCGGCGCTCAACACCATTCAGATCGCTGAGCTGCTCGCCGCCGAGCTGTGATCCGGGCGGCGGCCGCGGCGCTGCTGTGCAGCGTCGTGCTGCCCTTGCCCATCGCATACGCGGAGCCTGCGCCTATTCCTGAGCCGATCCTACCGCCGCTGGCGCCGGGTGAGGTGATCCGCATCGCCCCGGCGGCCGGAACTGGAACCCCGACAAGCGATTACGACATCGGCGCAACCGACCTGTGTGAATTCATGGAGTTCCCCGACGGCATCCTGCAGGTGTGCGGTGACAGCTTCGCGGGCCAAGGCGTGGGATTCGGGCCGTGGCATTCACCGATCGCGCTGCACGTCGACACCGACTCCATCGACGACCCGACCGGGGTGCGCTACGACCGGGTCACCGGCAACATGAGTCCGCTGCTGGCCGACCCGACACCGGCGGGCATGTCGCAGTTGCCTGCGGGCGTAGTGCAGATCAACCGTGACAATTACCTGATGGTTTCCACGGTCAAGGACCTGGTACCGCAGAACTCGCGACTGGTGAAAACCAATCCAGCACAGGGCAATTGGCCGACGGTTCCGAACTCGCAGCGTGCCGCCGGCTACGAGGGCGGCAGGCAGTCGCAGATCAGCGGATACTACGACCCGATCCCGAAGCCGGATTCGCCGAGCGGCTGGGTGTACATCGTCGCCAACAACTTCGACCGTAGCGGACCGGTGGTGCTGTACAGGGCCAAGCCGGATACGTTCACCGACCGCGCCAGCTGGCAGGGGTGGTCGTCCCAGGGCGGGTGGGGCAAGCCGCCGACGCCGCTGTGGCCCGATCGCATCGGCGAGATGAGCGTGCGGCAGATCGATGGCAAGACGGTGCTGTCTTACTTCAACACCAGCACCGGCAACATGGAGGTCCGCGTCGCAGACGACCCGACCCTCCTTGGCGCCGCGCCGGTTACGACGGTGGTCGTCGCGTCTGTGTGGCCGGATCCCGCGGAAGACCTGCCTGCGCCCGAGGACAACCGGCTCGCGCAGCCATACGGCGGCTACATCTCGCCCGGCTCGACGATTGACGAGCTGCGGGTGTTCATCAGCCAGTGGAACACTGGACCCGGCGACAACGCGCCGTACCGCGTCATCCAGTTCGCGGTGAACCCGGTCAAATCCTCGGCATAAGCCGTCGTAACCCCAGACAAGGCACACTATCGGCCGACCATCCTATTCCGTCGATTGAAGCCGCTTGCTTCATGACTCCGCGCGCAAAGAGCGGGGGCATTCATAGCCGATTCATAACCAATTCAAGACAGCCGCATCGACATTGCTTGCATCCTCGAATTCATGAGCGAAACAACGTCGTCTTCCGAACCTGCGACCGGCCCCGTGGTCACGTCCGACACGGCGCCGCCCACCGCACCGCCTCCCGCCTATGCCGAGCGGCAGCGCCGAAGTCGGCTCACCGCGGTAGCCGCCTGGGTCGGCATCGTTGCGGGTGTCGTCTTCATTGTCGCCGTCATCTTCTTCTCCGGCTTCATCCTCGGCTCGCATTCCGGCGGACACGGCGGCCGGGGGCACGGCGATCGCGATCGAGACTTCGCGATCATCCACAAGGGCGGGCCCCCGCCGATGTTCCCGATGGGCCCCCGCGGCGACTTCGAACGCCCAGGACCGGGTTTCCAGCCGCCGTTTGGACCGGGCGGCCCGAACTTCCAGTCGCCGCAGCAGCCGAGCGCTCCCAGCACGACGGCACCGTCGCGGCCGTAGTCCGATCTACCCCAAGGCGTCCCGGTCGATGTCCAATGCACCGACCGGGGCGTCTTGCCGTCTGAAACCAGGCTGGCATGATCATGCGCATGGGCATCGAAGTCATCTTCACCGCAGAGTCAACCGCAACCGGAGGTGGCCGCGACGGCCACGTGAAGTCATCCGACGGCCGGATCGATCTGGACACTCGGCCGCCGAAGGAAGCCGGCGGAAGCGGCGAGGGCACCAACCCAGAGCAGCTCTTCTCCGCGGGCTACGCCGCATGCTTTCTCGGCGCGCTTCGACTAGTCGCACGTAACAACAAGATTGACCTCGACGACGCGACCGGAATCACCGCGCAGGTCGGGTTCGGCAAGGACGCCGCCGGCGGGTTCGGCATCAATGCCCACCTGATCGGCTACCTACCCGGCCTCGAGCAGGGCGCCGCCGACGACCTGATGAACCAGGCGCATCAGGTCTGCCCCTACTCCAAGGCCACCCGCGGCAACATCGACGTCTCGCTGTCGGCGAAGGTCTAGTCGCGTGCGGACCGCCGCAGCAATAGGCGTCGGTTTCGCCGTTGGTCTGTCGTTGGCGGCGCCTGCTGGCGCCCGTCCCTCCGACCCCGGCGTGGTGAACTACGCCGTGATGGGCAAGGGTTCGGTCAGCAACATCGTCGGCGCGCCACTGCGATTCGCGTGGACGTTCACCGATCCGCTGCAGTCGTATTACGTCGACGATCCGGTCTGCAACAACTGGGCGGACGTCGGGCTACCCGAGGTCTATGCCGACCCGGATCTGGCGGCGTTCAACGGCGCGGTGACGCAGACGGCGGACAACGACCAGGGCCACTACGTCAAGCAGGCGATCGGCGTATTCGCCACGACCGATGCCGCCGACCGGGCGTTCCACCGGGTCGTTGACCGGACCGTGGGCTGCAGCGGTCAGACCACCGCGATGCACCTGGATAACTTCACCACCCAGGTGTGGACCTTCACCGGTGGGCCGGCCGGCGCGACCGACGCCGACTGGGTCAAGCAGGAGGCCGGCACCGACCGACGCTGCTTCAACACCACCCGCAAGCGGGAGAACGTTCTGCTGCAGGCGAAAGTCTGCCAATCTGGCAACGGTGGGCCCGCGGTGAACGTGCTGGCCGGGGCGATGCAGAACACGCTCGGGCAGTAGCCGGCAACGTTTTCGCGTACGTGTCACGAACGCGTCACCAAAAAAGCTCGCGATTTTGTCGGTGGGCTCTGGAAGATGGACTGAAGGCCGCGATCGTTCCCTACCCGGAAGGGGCCGGAAGAGATGACCTTCGCCTTTACGTCCGAGGTGGACGACGCGCACGCAAGCCACGCCGATACGGCCGAGGTGACCAGTGCATACAGTGCCGCCCAGCACATCGGCGAGACCTGTCTCGCCGACGGTCCGGTGGGGCGGGTCGGCCTCGAAGTAGAGGCGCATTGCTTCGACCTCGCCGATCCGATGCGTCGCCCGGACTGGGCTGAGCTGACCGACACGATCGCCGGTGTGCCGCCACTGCCCGGTGGCAGCGCGATCACCGTGGAACCCGGCGGAGCGGTCGAGTTGTCCGGCCCGCCGATGGCCGACCCGGTGGCGGTCATCACCGCGATGACGGCCGACCGGGCCATGCTGCGGACGGCGTTCGCACAAGCTGGCCTTGGTCTGGTGCTACTGGGCGCGGACCCGTTGCGTCCGGCCAAGCGGGTGAACCCCGGCGACCGGTACCGCGCGATGGAGCGGTTCTTCATTGCCAGCCAGACCGCCGATGCGGGCGCGGCGATGATGACGTCGACGGCGTCGGTACAGGTCAACCTCGACGCCGGACCGCGGGACGGCTGGGCGGACCGGGTGCGGCTGGCGCATGCGTTGGGCCCGACGATGATCGCGATCGCCGCCAACTCGCCACTGCTCGGCGGCCGGTTCACCGGCTGGCAATCGACGCGGCAACGGGTGTGGAGTCAGCTGGACTCGGCGCGCTGCGGCCCGATACTCGGCGTCAACGGTGACGATCCCGCCGCCGACTGGGCGCGCTATGCGCTGAAGGCGCCGGTGATGCTGGTCCACCCCACCCCGGAGATGGATGCGGTGCCCGTGACGGACTGGGTGCCGTTCGCTGACTGGGCCGATGGCCGGGTGCTGCTGGGCGACCGCAGGCCCACGCAGGCCGAACTCGACTACCACCTGACCACGCTGTTCCCGCCCGTCCGGCCGCGGCGCTGGCTGGAGATCCGCTATCTCGACAGCCTGCCCGACGCGGTGTGGCCCGCCGTGGTGTTCACCCTTGTCACTCTGCTCGACGATCCGGTGGCCGCCGACACGGCCGCAGAAGTCACCGAGGCTGTGGCCACGGCATGGGACCGCGCCGCGCAGATCGGCCTCGGCGACCGACGGTTGCTCAAGGCGGCCATCCGCTGTGTGCAGACCGCCGCCGAACGCGCACCCGCCGAACTCGCGGAATCGATGCAGCAGTTGGTGCGTTCGGTCGAGAAAGGACGATGTCCGGCCGACGATTTCTCCGACCGGGCGGTCAAGTACGGGATTGGAAACGCGATCACCCAACTGGCGCAAGGGGAGTTGTGACGACGGCACGCGAAACGCTTGCGCGTGAGCTGACGAAGGCCAGGGACCGCACGTTGCGGCTCGTTGATTTCGACGAGGCCGAGCTGTGGCGTCAGTACGACCCGTTGATGAGCCCACTGGTGTGGGACCTCGCGCACATCGGGCAGCAGGAGGAGCTGTGGCTGTTGCGTGACGGCAACCCCGGCCGGCCGGGCATGCTTCCGCCCGACGTCGAGCGGCTCTACGACGCGTTCGAGAATTCGCGCGCCAGCCGCGTCGACCTGCCGCTGCTGCCGCCGGCCGACGCGCGAACATACTGCGCGACTGTGCGGAACAAGGCGCTGGACACTCTCGACGCGTTGCCAGACGATGCCGATGACGCCGCCTTCCGGTTCGGTCTCGTGATCAGCCACGAGAACCAGCACGACGAGACCATGCTGCAGGCGCTGAACCTGCGCTCCGGACCGCCGCTGTTCGGCACCGGATCGTCGCTTCCGACGGGTCGACCCGGCGTCACGGGGACATCGGTGCTCGTGCCCGCGGGCGAGTTCGTGCTCGGCGTCGACGCGGTGAGCGAGCCGCATTCGCTCGATAACGAGCGCCCCGCGCACACCGTTGACGTGGCCGCTTTCCGCATCGGCCGGGTGCCGGTGACCAACGGCGAGTGGCGGCAGTTCGTCGACGACGGCGGATACCAGCAGCACCGCTGGTGGTCCGAGCGCGGCTGGAGGCATCGGCAGGAGGCGGGGCTGACAGCGCCGCTGTTCTGGAATAGCGACGGCACCCGCAACCGCTTCGGGCATGTCGAGCAGATCTCCGCAGACGAACCCGTCCAGCACGTCACCTACTTCGAGGCCGAGGCGTACGCGGCGTGGGCCGGCGCCCGGCTGCCCACCGAGGTGGAATGGGAGAAGGCCGCCGCCTGGGATCCCGCAACGGGTAAGCGCCGCCGATTCCCTTGGGGCACATCGGAACCCACCGAACACCTGGCAAACCTCGGTGGCGACGCGTTGCGTCCCGCCCCGGTCGGCGCCTACCCGGCAAGCGCGTCGGCGTATGGCGCCGAACAGCTGTTGGGCGACGTGTGGGAGTGGACGTCGTCGCCGCTTCGGCCTTGGCCGGGCTTCACACCGATGATCTACGACCGGTATTCGCAGCCGTTCTTTGATGGCGACTACAAGGTGCTGCGTGGCGGATCGTGGGCGGTCGCGCCGGGCATCCTGCGGCCGAGCTTCCGCAACTGGGACCACCCGATCCGGCGGCAGATCTTCTCCGGTGTGCGCCTGGCCTGGGACGCCTGATGTGCCGACACGTCGGCTGGCTCGGAGAACCGCGATCGATCGCGTCGCTGGTGCTCGAGCCACCGTCGGGACTGCTGGTCCAGTCGTATGCCCCGCGGCGACAGAAGCACGGCCTGATGAACGCCGACGGCTGGGGCGTCGGCTTCTTTGACAACGGCGTGGCGCGACGGTGGCGCAGCGCCACACCACTGTGGGGTGACTCGTCGTTCGCCTCGGTGGCGCCCGCTCTGATCAGCGATTGCGTTGTCGCGGCGGTGCGTTCGGCCAGCATCGGCATGCCGATCGAACCGTCGGCCTCCGCACCGTTCACCGACGGCACGTGGCTGCTGTCCCACAACGGGCTGGTCGATCGTGCGGTGCTGCCGGTGTCGCGGCTGGCCGAGTCGACCAATGACAGCGCGCTGCTGGCCGCGCTGATCTTCGAGCGTGGCCTCGACGCGCTGGGCGAGACGATCGCCGAAGTCGCCGCCGCCGACCCCAACGCTCGACTGAACATCTTGGCCGCCAACGGAACTCAGCTACGCGCTACCACGTGGGGCGACACCCTGTCCGTGCTGCGTCGAGACGACGGCGTGGTACTGGCGAGCGAACCGTACGACGACAACCCCGACTGGCAGGAGATCCCCGACCGGCACCTGGTCGAGGTTGTGGGCTCTCGCATCGACTTGATTCCGCTGAAAGGATCGTCATGACCCTCTCGCTGTCCAACCACCTGGAAGCCGACTCGGCCACGCAAGCGCTGCGCCGGGATGTGCTCGACGGGTTGACGCAGACACCGAAAACGCTGCCGCCCAAGTGGTTCTACGACTCGGTTGGCAGCGACCTGTTCGACCAGATCACCCGGCTGCCCGAGTACTACCCGACCCGCGCCGAGGCGCAGATCCTGCGTGGCCGTTCCGCCGACATCGCCGCAGCCTCGGACGCCGACACTCTCGTCGAACTCGGCAGCGGCACCTCGGAGAAGACCCGCATGCTGCTGGATGCGTTGCGCGACAGCGGCTCCCTGCGCCGGTTCGTCCCGTTCGATGTGGACGCCGGGATGCTGAACGCGGCCGGGTCGGCGATTCAGCATGAGTACCCGGGCGTCGAAATCGCGGCGGTGTGTGGTGATTTCGAGGAGCACCTCGGCAATATTCCGCGCGTAGGCCGCCGCTTGGTGGTGTTCCTCGGGTCCACGATCGGCAATCTGACGCCCGCTCCGCGAGCCGATTTCCTGTCCGCGCTGGCGGACACGTTGCGGCCCGGCGACAGCCTGTTGCTGGGCACCGACCTGGTCAAGGACGTCGGCCGGCTGGTACGTGCCTACGACGACAGCGCGGGGGTGACGGCGCAGTTCAACCGCAACGTGCTCGCGGTGGTCAATCGGGAGCTGGACGCCGATTTCGATCTCGACGCGTTCGAGCACGTCGCCCGGTGGAACGCCGACGAGGAACGCATCGAGATGTGGCTGCG
>JAJKIB010000528.1 GCA_021154745.1 Mycobacterium sp. | reverse complement strand
GCTCCCCGCGTGCTCGTTGACCAGCTGCGTGCCCTGCGGGAGCCTGCTCCGCTGGTGCTCATTCCGCGGCGGCAGATGCGCCGGCTCAATGCGCAGCTGGAGTTTCTCGGTGAGGCTGCCGAGATCGTCGTGCACCCTGACGACGCGGCCGCGGCGGGCGTGTCGGACGATCAGCGGCTCGTCGTGCGCAGTGAGCACGGCGAGCTGACCGGCGTAGCACGGGTGGACGCTTCCGTTCGGCGCGGCGCGGTCTCGGTTCCGCACGGCCATGCCGGCGCGAATGTCAATCTGCTCACGAGCAAGAACGACATCGACCTGGTGACGGGCATGACGCGCTACTCGGGCGTGCCGGTCAGCCTGCACCCGGCGTGAGCTAGGCCGGAATCACGCCGATCTGTTTCATCTGCGCGTAGACGTCGACGACGCCCCAGGTCTCGACTACTCGGCCGTCGGCGAAGCGGAAAATGAAGATCTCGTTGTATGTGACGGACTTGCCGGTGGGCGCAACACCCATGAACTCATCCCGGTGTGTGCCCATAACCGTCGTCCTGCCGACGACCTTGTCCCCCTCGGCGATCACGTCCTCGACCGTGAGGTGAATGTCGGGATAGGTCCGGAGGAGCATCGCCCAGACCTGCTTCAGGGCGTCCGCCCCGGTAGCTTCGATCGGCAAGGGCGTGCGGATCACCGCGTCCGGGTCGACGAGCTCATCGATCGTCTTCGCCAGAAAATCGAAATCCCCGGTGCTGGCGGCGTCATGGAAGCGTTTGAACGTCACCTTGTTTTCCTCGGCTGTTGACATTCGCCTCGACCGTCACTCCTCGATCTGCGCCAGAATTTCGTCAGGAATGTCGGCGTTGGTGTAGACGTCCTGCACGTCGTCGCTCTCCTCGAGCGCATCGACGAGTTTCATGATCTTGCGCGCGCCTTCAGCGTCGAGCGGCACCGTGACCGACGGCTGGAAACCGGCTTCCGCCGACTCGTAGTCGATGCCCGCCCCCTGCAGAGCCGTACGTACCGCAACCAAATCGCCTGGCTCCGAAAGAATTTCGAAGCTGTCGCCGAGGTCGGTGATCTCTTCGGCGCCGGCCTCCAGCACCGCAGTGAGCACGTCGTCCTCGCTCAGACCGTTCTTCTCCAAGGTGACGACACCCTTGCGGGAGAACAGGTACGAAACAGAGCCAGGGTCGGCCATGTTGCCGCCGTTGCGGGTCATCGCGACGCGCACCTCACCTGCGGCGCGGTTGCGGTTGTCGGTCAAGCACTCGATCAGCACCGCGACGCCGTTGGGCCCGTAGCCCTCGTAGGTGATGGTCTGCCAGTCGGCGCCGCCGGCTTCCTCACCGGCGCCGCGCTTGCGGGCCCGCTCGATGTTGTCGTTGGGCACCGAGTTCTTCTTGGCCTTCTGGATGGCGTCATACAGCGTCGGGTTGCCGGCCGGATCACCGCCGCCGACGCGCGCGGCCACCTCGATGTTCTTGATCAAGCGGGCGAAGTTCTTGCCCCGGCGGGCATCGATGATCGCCTTCTTGTGCTTGGTGGTGGCCCACTTGGAATGGCCGCTCATGCAGGTTCTACCTCTTTCACTGACTTCAGATCCGATCAACGAGTCTACGTGGACGTTTGTGCCCTACCGAACGGCCTCGGGCGCGGTGAACTCGACGGCGTGTCTTGCGATCTGTGGAGCGCGACCGGCGATCAGCGCCGCTGAGACTCCACAGATCGCTCAGAGCAGGTCGACGAACAGCTTGTGGATGCGACGGTCGCCCGTCATCTCAGGATGAAACGCGGTAGCCAGCATGCGGCCCTGCCGCACCGCGACGATGTGACCGGAGGCCCTGCCCAGCACCTGCACGTCGGGTCCCACGCGCTCGACCCACGGTGCACGGATGAACACCGCGTGCACGCGTTCGTCGAGCCCCTCGAAGGGAAAATCACCCTCAAACGAATCGACTTGGCGCCCAAAAGCGTTGCGACGCACTGTCATATCTATGGCCTTGAGCGGGACGGCGGCGCGGCCCTCGGCGCCCGCATCCAGAATCTCGGTGGCCAGCAGGATCATCCCTGCACACGACCCGTAGGCAGGCATGCCCTCGGCCAGCCGTGCCCGCAGCGGCTCGAGCAGTTCGAATTCGCGCAGCAGGTGGCTCATGGTGGTGGATTCGCCGCCCGGTATCACCAGCGCATCGACGGCCTCGAGTTCAGCGCGCCGACGCACCGTCGACGCCTCTGCTCCGGCTTCCCGCAACGCCGCCAGGTGTTCTCGGGTGTCTCCTTGCAATGCGAGCACGCCGACGTGTGGCGTGGTCATTCGTGTCGTGGCGGCGTGTAGTCGCGCTTGAAGCGGGTCAGCCCCTCCTGCATCACCGCCGCCACCATCTCGCCGTACCGGTTGAAGATCTTGCCCTGGGTCAGCGAGCGACCACCCGATGCCGACGGCGACGATTGGTCATATAGCAGCCATTCGTCGGCCCGGAACGGCCGCATGAACCACAGTGCGTGATCGAGCGAGGCGATTTGGAGGTGCTTGCGCTCCTCGATGTGATTGACCTGCGCGGAGCCGAGCAGCGTGAGGTCACTCATATAGGCCAGCGCGCAGATATGCAGCACGTGGTTGTCGGGCAGCGGATCCCGATGGCGGAACCATACCTGCTGCTGGGAGGCCTTGCCGGGCAGCCGTTCCATCATGTCCTGCGGCACGATCCGCACATCCCATTCCGCGAACTGCGCGAAGCCGGCGTCGTCGAACGCTCCGCCCTTCGAGATGAACCCCGGCAGGTCGTCGGGCGGCGGCGCCGTCGGCATCGCATCCTGGTGCTCGATACCGCTCTGATCGGTCTGAAACGACGCCGACATCGAGAAGATGGTCTCGCCGTGCTGGATCGCGTTCACCCGTCGTGTGGCAAACGAGCCGCCATCACGTAGGCGCTCGACGATAAATACAGTGGGCGCCTTGGCATCTCCTGGCCGCAGAAAGTAGCCGTGCAGCGAATGCACCTGATAGCGATCGTCGACCGTGCGCACCGCCGATACCAGCGACTGGCCAGCCACGTGGCCACCGAAGGTCCGCTGAAAGTAACCGGACTCAGGGCTGAAGACGCTGCCGCGGTAGATGTTGACCTCGAGTTGCTCGAGATTCAGGATCTCTTCGATCGCCATGCAGGTTGTCTACCAGCCGCGTTCAGCGAGCCGGTGCGGGGCCGCGATGTCCTCCACGTTGATACCGACCATGGCCTCCCCCAGCCCGCGTGACACCTTCGCCAGCACGTCGGGGTCGTCGTAGAAAGTCGTAGCCTTGACAATCGCCGCCGCGCGCGAAGCGGGGTCGCCGGACTTGAAGATGCCCGAGCCGACGAACACGCCCTCGGCGCCGAGCTGCATCATCATCGCCGCGTCCGCCGGGGTCGCGATGCCGCCCGCGGTGAACAGCGTCACCGGCAGCTTGCCGGCCCGTGCCACCTCCACGACCAGTTCGTAGGGTGCCTGCAATTCCTTTGCCGCGACGTACAACTCGTCCTCGGACAGCGACGTCAGCCTGCGGATCTCGCCGCCGATCTTGCGCATGTGCGTGGTGGCGTTGGACACATCGCCCGTGCCGGCCTCACCCTTGGACCGGATCATCGCCGCACCCTCGGTGAGGCGGCGCAGCGCCTCGCCGAGGTTGGTCGCACCGCACACGAACGGCACGGTGAACTTCCACTTGTCGATGTGGTTGGTGTAGTCGGCCGGGGTGAGCACCTCGGACTCGTCGATGTAGTCGACGCCGAGGCTCTGCAGAATCTGCGCTTCGACGAAGTGCCCGATGCGGGCCTTGGCCATCACGGGGATGGTGACCGCGTCGATGATGCCCTCGATCATGTCGGGGTCGCTCATCCGCGACACCCCGCCCTGCGCGCGGATGTCGGCGGGCACCCGCTCCAACGCCATGACGGCCACCGCGCCCGCGCCCTCCGCGATGCGGGCCTGCTCGGGCGTGACGACGTCCATGATCACGCCGCCCTTGAGCATCTCGGCCATGCCGCGCTTGACCCGCGCCGTCCCGGTCTGGCTGTTGGCCGACCCGTTCGATCCAGCTGCGCCGCTGATTCCCCGGTCGCTTCGCTCCTGCCCAGCGGATTCCACTGCTATCTCCTCCAAATCGCTACTGATCCAGTCTAAAGGTGACGGCAAATGTGTTAATTCCGTGCGCACGCGAGGAGCGCAACGACATCAGCCTCGGTGCCGTCTCAGCGAATCGACTGCAGCTGCCGCCGCGGCACGGCACCCCGGGCCTCGGCCAGCGCCTTCGCCTCCTGCAGAAGCTCACCGAGCTGCAGCGGATAGACAGTTTCACCCTTCGCGACCAGCTCGGCAATCATTGTCGCATCGCACCAGCGGTGGCCGTGAATGTAGGCCCGCTCCAACCCGGTGCGGCCGGCCGTCGACGGCTCGAACCGCCGGGTCCGGTACACGAAGAACATCTCCTCGCTACGGATGACCGACCCGTTGAAGTCGATGACCGCGTCGCGCCGCCACACCGGACCGATCACGTCCCCCGGATCGACGCGCAGCCCCGTCTCCTCCTCCAGTTCACGCACCGCCGCCTCGGGCAGCGTCTCGCCCTGCTGAGCGGCCCCGCCAACGGTGAACCACCACCTGGGCGCTGGGCCGTCTGTGCCGTCCGGTACCGCCGGATCGGACCCGCAGAACAGCAGCACGCAACCATCGTCGTCGAGGAGCACGACGCGTGCCGATACCCGCCGGTTGACCAGGCCAACTGCCCGCGGCGACGCTTCGGCGCGTTCGGCGATTTCGAAATAGGTTGGCAGCGCCGCGGTTCCGCCGAGGCGCAGGATGCGCACCGCGGCACGTTCCCGCAGCGCCAGCGTGTCGCGGACGGCGTCGTTGTGGAAGCGGCGGGCCAGCAATACCCGCGCCTCGGCGTCGGCGAGCTCGGCGACCAGCGCCACCGGCAGCGACGCCGGGTCGACGACAGCCAGCGCCGCGGATAATTCGTTTTCGGCGGCCTCCCGCGCGGTTCGCGGTGCTCGCTCGGCGGCGTCGGCCAGTGCTGCCAGCCGCTTACCGTCCGGGCCTCCGCCGTACGCGTCGACGGCGACCGCACGCGCCACTACCGCACGCCGGGCCAGCGCCCCGTCAAGCGCTTGCCAGGACAGGTCGTAGCGCACGTGCAGCCGGTCCAGCCGGTTGGCGGTCTGGTAGGCCCATGCAGCGACGATCAGGATGACGACGACCAGCACGGCCAGCGTGATGACCACGATCCACGTGATCACTTACTTCCCCCGGTCGTCCCCCAGGCCTTCGAGCGGGAGGCGCCCCCAACGCTGCCCGTCGTTCCCGCCACCTGCACCTTCGTCCCTGAGCCTGCGACTGTCTCGTAGACCCGCATGATCTGGCGGGCCACGACCGACCAGTCGTAGCGACGCACGGCCTGGGTCGCGGCGTCCACGTAGCGCTCGCGCAAGGTGTCGTTCTCCAGCACCTCGACCAGCCCGGCCGCCAGTCCCGCGGCGTCGTCGACCGGCACCAGCCGCCCGGCCTCACCCTCGACAAGGACCCTGCGGAACGCATCGAGGTCGCTGGCCACCACCGCGGTACCTGCCGCCATCGCCTCGACAAGCACGATGCCGAAGCTTTCCCCGCCGATGTGCGGGGCACAGTACACGTCGACGCTGTGCATCGCCGACGCCTTCTGGACGTCGTCCACCTGACCGAGAAAGCGTAGATGCCCGGCCAGCTTCCCGGCGTCCCCGCGCAGCTCCTGCTCGTCGCCGCGCCCGACGATGAGGATCTCGACATCAGGAAACCGCTTCACCAGCGTCGGCAACGCGCCGAGCAGCACGGCCATGCCCTTGCGGGGCTCGTCGAAGCGGCCAAGGAACAGCACCGATTTGCCCGTCCGCGGATAGCCGTCGAGCAGCGGCGCGTTGGCGAACGATGCGACATCGACACCGTTGGGGATCTCGACGGCGTCGCTGCCCAGCGCCTCCATCTGCCACCGCCGCGCCAGGTCCGACACTGCGATGCGGCCGACGATCTTCTCGTGCATCGGCCGCAAGATGGGCTCAAATACGGTGAGCGTCAACGACTTTGTGGTCGATGTGTGGAAGGTGGCGACGATGGGGCCCTCGGCGATGTTCAGCGCCAACATCGAAAGGCTCGGCGCGTTGGGCTCGTGCAGGTGCAACACATCGAAATCGCCCTCCGCCAGCCAGCGCTTGACCATGCGATGGGTGGCCGGTCCGAACCGCAAGCGGGCCACCGAGCCGTTGTACGGGATCGGCACCGCCTTGCCGCCGGACACCACGTAGTCCGGCAGCTTCACGTGCGGCGACGACGGCGCCAGGACGCTGACTTCATGGCCGCGCCCGTGCATCACCTCGGCCAGTTGCAGCACGTGGGACTGCACGCCGCCGGGGACGTCGAACGAGTATGGACAGACCATGCCGATGCGCATCAGGGTCTGTTCTTCGCGCCAGCGCTCATCAGCCGGACTCCAGTTTCGCCCGACGCTCGTCGGAGAGATCGGCCAACCACTGCGGCTGCATCATGTGCCAGTCTGCGGGGTGCGCGGCGATACCGCGGGCGAACCAGTCGGCGAGCACCTGCGTGATGACGCCGACGTCGTCCGACGACGTGTCCAGCGGCGGGTGGATGTCGACTCGCCAGCCGTCGGGTTCGTACCAGCAATGCGTGGGAAGCAACGCGGCGCCGGTTTCGATGGCCAGCTTCGCCGACCCGGCGGGCATTCGAGTCGGCTCGCCGAAGAAGTCGACCTGCACTCCCGCGCGGGTCAGATCACGGTCGGCCATCAGGCAGACCACGCGGTTGTCCCGCAACCGTTCGACGAGAACTTCGAACGGGGGCCGCTCACCACCGGACAGCGGCAGCATCTCGAATCCGAGGCTCTCGCGGTAGGCGATGAACCGGTTGTACAGCGACTCCGGCTTGAGGCGCTCGTTGACCGTGGTGAATTTGCCGTGGGTTTGGGCCAGCCACACCCCGGCCATGTCCCAATTCCCGCTGTGCGGCAGCGGCATAATCACACCGCGGCCGGCTTCAAGCGCGGCGACGACATGCTCGTTGCCCTCGACCCCGTGGGCGAGTTCAGCGGCCAAGGCCTTCAAATCCATCGAGGGCAACCGAAACGCCTCCCGCCAGTATCGGGCGTATGAGGCCAGCGAAGCACGAATCAGCCCGTCCGGCACCCTGTCGGGCGTCGTTCCGATGACGCGGGCCAGGTTCTTGCGCAGCTGCTTCGGACCGCCGTTGCGGGACGCGTAGTGCGCACCGGCATCAAAAGCGTTGCGCGCCAGGAACTCCGGCATCGCGCGCACGACACGCCAGCCTGCGGCGTAGCCCCAGTCGGTGACTTGGCCCCCAAACGGGATTCGAATGCCACGATCCGCGTTCTGTCCCGCCGGGGTACCCGTCATGGCCCGCTCGTCTCGGGTTTCTCGCCTTTGGCGGCGTCGGTGCTGGCCATCGGATCCATCGCGCCTGGCGAGGTGCGTACAGTGTGCAACCGCTGACCGATCGTGATGAGGCTTGTCACCGCCAGCACCCACATGGCCACATGCAGCAGCCACGGCACATGCAAGAACCAAACTCCTGATAGCCCAGCGCCGACCAGCACGATGATCAGCCGCTCAGGCCGCTCGATCATCCCGCCCTCACCGGACAGCCCGCTCGCCTCGGCCCGAGCCTTGATGTAGGAGATGACCTGGGAAGTGACCAGGCTGATCAGCGTGGCGACCACCAGCGACGTGCTGTGCACACCGAACGCCGCCCACCACAAGAGCCCACAGAACACCGCTCCGTCGCCGATGCGGTCGCAGGTGGCGTCCAGCACCGCTCCGAAGCGGGTGCCTCCGCCGCGTTCGCGTGCCATTGCCCCGTCGAGCATGTCGGCGAGCACGAAGATCCAGACACTGAACGCACCCCACCACAGTTGGCCGATCGGAAAGAGCGTCAGCGCCGCGATGACCGTCCCGGCCGTACCGATGATGGTGATGCTGTCGGGGGTGAACCCTGCCCGCAGCGCCGCCTTGGCGACCGGCTTCGACAGCTTCTCATAGGCCGCGCGGGTCATCAGGTAGAAGTTGCTCAGTGCTCCACCCCCCGTCGCTCCGCTCGCCCGGACTGCTTCGCCCACTCGGTCGCCAATAGCTCACGCGTCTCACGCAACAGCTGCGGGATGACCTTCGACCCGCCGATGATCGTGATGAAGTTCGCGTCACCGCTCCAGCGGGGCACCACGTGCATGTGCAGGTGTTCGGCCAGAGACCCGCCGGCCGAACTGCCGAGGTTCAGCCCGACGTTGAACCCATGCGGACGGGACACCGACTTGATGACGCGAATGATCTTCTGGGTGACCGCCATCAGCTCGGCGCTCTCCTCGACGGTGAGGTCCTCCAGCTCGGCGACCCGCCGGTACGGCACCACCATCGAATGCCCGGGGTTGTACGGATAGAGGTTGAGCACGACGTACACCAGCTCGCCGCGCGCCACCATCAGGCCGTCCTCGTCGGACAGCGTCGGGATGTCGGTGAACGGCTGATCCGATGCCGCGGAGCCGCCCTTCATCGGCGCCTCGGCGATGTAGGTCATCCGATGCGGTGTCCACAGTCGCTGCAAGTGGTCGGGCTCACCGACACCATGGTCGACGATCGGGCGGTCGTCAGGCTCGATCACGTCTCGGTGCCAACCTTGAGCAGTTCGGCTGTGGGAGCGGCGTTTTCGCGGCTAGCAATCCACTCCGTGATCGCCCTGACAGCGTCGTCGCGGGGCACGCCATTGACCTGAGTGCGGTCGCCGAACCGGAAGCTCACCGCGTTGGCCTCGACGTCGCGGTCGCCGGCCACGAGCATGAACGGCACCTTCTGAATGGTGTGGTTGACAATCTTCTTGGCCATCCGGTCGTCGCTGGCGTCCACCTCGGCGCGGATGCCGTGCATCTTCAGTTGCGTCACAAGACCGTTGAGGTACGGGACATGATCGTCGGCCACCGGGATGCCAACCACCTGCACCGGCGCCAGCCATGCCGGGAACGCGCCGGCGTAGTGCTCGGTGAGGATGCCGAAGAATCGCTCGATCGAGCCGAACAGCGCGCGGTGGATCATCACTGGCCGCTGCCGACTGCCGTCGGCGGCGGTGTATTCGAGTTCGAAGCGCTCGGGGAAATTGAAGTCCAGCTGGATCGTCGACATCTGCCAACTGCGGCCCAGCGCATCCTTGACCTGCACCGAGATCTTCGGGCCGTAGAACGCCGCACCGCCTGGGTCGGGCACCAGATCCAGCCCCGAGGCCGCGCCGACCTCGGCGAGCACGCTGGTGGCTTCGTCCCACATCTCGTCGGGGCCGACGAACTTGTCGGGATCCTTCGTCGATAGCTCGAGGTAGAAATCGGTGAGGCCGTAGTCGCCGAGCAGGTCGAGCACGAAGCGCAGCAGGGACGTCAGCTCGTCGCGCATCTGGTCGCGGGTGCAGTAAATGTGGGCATCGTCCATCGTCAGGCCGCGCACCCGGGTGAGGCCGTGCACCACGCCGGAGAGCTCGTAGCGGTAGACGGTGCCGAATTCGAAGAGCCGCAACGGAAGTTCGCGATAGGACCGCCCGCGCGATCGGAAGATCAGGCAGTGCATCGGGCAATTCATCGGCTTGAGGTAGTAATCCTGGCCCGGCTTGCGCACCGTGCCGTCCTCGTTGTATTCCGCGTCGAGGTGCATCGGCGGGAACATGCCGTCGGCATACCAGTCGAGGTGGCCCGAGATCTTGAACAGCTCCGCCTTGGTGATGTGCGGGCTGTTGACGAATTGGTAGCCGGCATCGCTGTGCTTGCGCCGCGAGTAGTCCTCCAGCTCGCGACGGATGATGCCACCCTTGGGATGGAAAACCGCTAGCCCCGAACCGATTTCGTCCGGGAAGCTGAACAGGTCCAGCTCCGCACCGAGCTTGCGGTGATCGCGGCGCTGCGCCTCCTCGATGAACTCGAGGTGCTTGTCGAGCGCTTCCTGCGACTCCCATGCAGTGCCGTAGATGCGCTGCAGGCTGGCGTTGTTCTGGTCGCCCCGCCAGTACGCGGCCGAGCTGCGGGTCAGCTTGAACGCCGGAATGTAGCGTGTCGTCGGGATGTGCGGACCGCGACACAGATCGCCCCATTCCCGTTCGCGGGTACGGGGATTGAGGTTGTCGTACGCGGTGAGCTCGTCATCGGAACCAGGGGGGCCGACCTCCATCACCTCGGGATCACCGGACTTGTCGTCGACGAGCTCGAGCTTGTACGGCTCGTTTGCGAGCTCTTCGCGGGCTTCGTCTTTGGACTTGTAGACGCGCCTCGAGAACAGCTGGCCTTCCTTGACGATCTGGCGCATCCGCTTCTCCAGCGCCTCCAGATCCTCCGGGGTGAACGCGCGCGGCACGTCGAAGTCGTAGTAGAAGCCGTCGGTGATGGGCGGCCCAATGCCGAGTTTG
>JAJKIB010000527.1 GCA_021154745.1 Mycobacterium sp. | reverse complement strand
GACGGGGGCGGGCGACCGGGCGGGTGGTCGGGCGGCCGGGTCGTCCGCGTCGTCGCCGTCGTGCGGTGCCGCCCGACCGGCTTCCCGGTGATCAACTCGCCGGGAGTGGCCTGCGTTGGCCGGCTTCAGCGAGTTGATCAACGCTCCGCCGACTTGAGTAGCGCGGGCCGATCGCCATCACCATGATCAACTCGCCGCCAGCCACACCCGGGTGTGGCAGCCGGCGACATGATCATCAGCAATCACGGCGCGCCGCCCGCCGTCAGCGCAGGCGGTCCTTCTGGATCTTGCCGAGCGCGTTGCGCGGCAGCGAGTCCACGAACCGCACCTCCCGCGGTCGCTTGTGCACCGACAGTTCCCGGGCGACGTGCTCGATCAGCTCAACCGCGCCGGCGCCGGAGCCGACCACCACGGCGACGATCCGCTGTCCGAGGTCGTCGTCCGGAACGCCGAGCACGGCCACCTGGTCCACCGCGGGGTGGGCCAGCAGGCAGGCCTCGATCTCGCCGGCGCCGACCCGGAAGCCGCCGGTCTTGATCAGGTCGACGGACTCACGCCCGACGATGCGGTGCATCCCTGCCTCGTCGATCACCGCGACGTCGCCGGTGCGATACCAATCGTTGTCGAATGCCTCGGCCGTGGCGTCCGGCCTGTTGAGGTAGCCGTCGAACATCGTCGAGCTCTGAATCTGCAGGCGCCCAATGGTTTCGCCGTCGTGCGGCAAGGTGGTCCCATCGTCGTCGACCAAACGAGTCTGCACACCGGTCAATGGCAGTCCCACCGAACCGGGCCTGCGCTCACCATCGACGCGGGTGGACAGCGTGATCAGCGATTCCGTGGAGCCGTATCGCTCCACCGGTTGGTGTCCTGTCAGCCGGGACAGCTTGTCGAAGACCGGCACCGGAAGCGGCGCGCTGCCCGACACCAGCAGCCGCGCTGACGACAAAGCCCGCGCGGCACCCTCATCGTCGGCTACGCGTGACCACACCGTCGGCACCCCGAAGTACATCGAGCCACCGGCCTCCGCATATGCCGCAGGCGAAGGTTTTCCGGTGTGCACAAAGCGATTTCCGATCCGCAGCGACCCGAGCAGCCCGAGCACCAGACCGTGCACGTGATACATCGGCAGCCCATGCACGAGGGTGTCCTCGGGGGTCCACTGCCACGCCTCGGCGAGCATGTCGATGTCGGCGGCGACCGCGCGCCTGCTCACCACCACACCTTTGGGCGGACCGGTGGTGCCCGAGGTGTAGATGATCAACGCGGTCGCGTCCGGATGCGGCTCTTGGTAGCGATGCCACGAGCGGGCATGCAGGCGCACCGGAATATGGGGCAGGCCCTCAGTCTCGTCAGGCTTTTCCCCCAGCCATGCCTGCGCCCCGGAGTCGGTCAGGATGTGGCGGCGTTCAGCGGCGCCGACGTCGGCGGGCACGGGGACGACGGGCACACCAGCGATCAGACATCCGGCGATCGCGAGCACGGTCGCCGCGGTCGGCGTGGCCAGCACCGCCACCCGGTCGGCCGCGGCCACCCGCTCGGCCACCGACGTTGAGCCGCCCACCAGATCGCTTCTGGCAAGCGTGGCGCCGTCGATGCGCACTGCGTCGCCGATGTCGGCACCGCCTGCGACAGCGGCAGGGTTCAGCGAGGCCAGAAGCACGAGGTGAGATTACCCATTCGGCGCTCGGCAATACTGGGCGCGTGAACCAGATCCATCGGGTGGGCACGCGTGAGGTGTACCGGAACAACTGGCTGACCCTGCGCGAAGACGAGATCCGGCGTCCCGACGGCACCCCCGGCATCTACTCCGTGATCGAGAAGCCGACATATGCGCTGGTGATTCCGCAGGACGGCGACCGCTACCACCTGGTCGAGCAGTTCCGCTATCCGCTGGGCATGCGGCGCTGGGAGTTTCCGCAGGGCACGGCGCCGGGCCATGAGGAATCCGATCCGATCGAGCTGGCGAACCGCGAGCTACGGGAGGAGACCGGATTGCGGGCTGCCTCGATCGAGTTCCTGGGCATGCTCGACGTCGCGCCGGGAATGAGCAGTCAGCGCGGCCGGGTGTTTCTTGCGACGGGCCTTACCGAGGGTGAACACGACCGCGAGCATGAGGAACAGGACATGCACAGCGAGTGGATTTCTCGCGATCAGCTCGAACGGATGATCCGCGACGGCGACGTCACCGATGCGCAGACCATCGCGGCGTGGGCGCTGCTGTTACTGGCCGGTCGCTGACGTCTGATGGATGCACTGCCGGTACACGTCTTCATAGAGGCTCCCTGATCCGTCGGATGACGGGTTAATTCGATGGCATGACATCGAACCCGACCTACGACTTCAGCGGCCAGGTCGCCTTTGTCTCTGGTGCCAGCTCGGGCATGGGCCTGGCGACCTCTCACGCATTCGCCGAAGCCGGTGCGGCGGTCGTCATGGCCGACATCAACCCGCAGACCTTGAAAGCAGAAACCGAGACCTTGATTGCGGCTGGGCACCAAGTCCTCGGGGACGAGTGCGACGTGTCCGACGAGACCAGCGTCGCCGACGCTGTGCGCGCCGCGGTCGATGCATTCGGCCGGCTCGACATGGCATTCAACAACGCCGGAATCCAGGTACCGCCCTGCGATGCCGCCGACGAACCCGCCGACCAGTTCGACCGTGTCAATGCGATCAACCTTCGCGGCGTATGGGCGTGCATGAAACACGAGCTCGCCCAGATGCGCGCACAAGGCAGCGGCGCGATCGTCAACTGCTCCTCGCTCGGCGGACTCGTGGGTCTTCCCGGCCGCGCCGCCTACCATGCCTCCAAGCACGGCGTGCTGGGCCTGACGAGCAGCGCCGCGCTCGAATACGCGCCGCGAGGCATTCGGATCAACGCGGTCTGTCCGGGCACCATCGCCACCCCGATGGTCACCGACATGATCGACAAGGGTGAACTGGACACCGACGAAGCCATCGCCAACCAGCCGATCAACCGGCTCGGTCAACCGGAGGAGATCGCCGCGGCGGTGCTGTGGCTGTGCAGCCCGGGCGCCAGCTTCGTCATTGGAGTCGCACTGCCCGTCGACGGCGGCTATACCGCCCGCTGACAGCGATCGGAAAGGAATGCAAATGGTTGACGACGCTCGCGCACAGCAGGCGATGGAAATCTCGCACGACGAAAACCGGCCTGCCACCGAAGGACCCGCTGACACCTTCACAGGCAAGGTCAGCGTCAAACCGCTGTTCAATCCGAACGCGGTGCGTACCTTCAGCTCAGCCGAAGTGACGTTCACGCCGTGCGCGCGCACTGCCTGGCACACGCACCCCGCCGGACAGACCCTCGTCGTGACGACGGGGACCGGCTGGATTCAGCAGTGGGGAGGCGAGAAGCTGTCGATCAACCCCGGTGACGTGATCTGGACGCCGCCGGGTGTCAAACACTGGCATGGCGCCACCGACACCACCACCATGCGCCACATCGCGATCCAGGACAGCGTCGACGGCAAGCCCGTCGACTGGCTCGAGCACGTCACTGACGAGCAGTACCAGAACTAACGCTTCAGCGCACCATCGAGAAACACCGCCAGCACGGTGTCCGCAGCCTCTTCGGGCGTCACCCTGTCGGTGATGGTGAGCAGCTGTGCCCGCGCGATCAGGGCTGAGTACATCTCAAATAGTGCACCGTCGGCGAGGTCCGTGCGTAGTTCGCCGTCGCGGATGCCGCGGGAGATGAGTTCGCGGATGGGCGCTATCGCACGGTTCTTGGCCGCGTGCTCGCGGCGTTCATCGTCGCGGCTGATGACCGCGGCGTACTTGGCGCCGGTGCGGAGGAACACGCCGGTGGCTCTGGCGATTGCCCGGTCGACAGGCAGCTTCTCGAGACCGGCCGACTCGAATGCGGCCACGAGTTCGTCGGTGCCTGCCTCCTGTACGCCCGCGATGAGCGATTGACGAGTCGGAAAATGCCGGTACAACGTCGCTCGCCCGACGCCGGCTTGCTCAGCGATGTCGGCCATCCCCGCGTCGGAGCGTTGGCCCAGCACCCGAGCGGCGGCGTCGAGGATCGCCCGGCGTGTTCGCTGAGTCCCATCGGTGGCAGGCATAATCAGATCGTAGCGTCTCGTTGCGAGACATTGATGTCTCATCATGGTGTATGGTCGTCTCATGACTACTCGACAGCTTGGACGAACCGACATCTACGTCTCGCCAATCGGGCTTGGTACCGCCCAGTTCGCCGGCAAGAGCTGGATTTCGGCGTTGTCGCCGACGGTTCCGCAAGAGAACATCGACACGATCATCAAGACGGCGCTCGACGGCGGCATCACATGGTTCGACACCTCCGAGATGTACGGCGGCGGCACGTCGGAACGCGCGTTGGCCCGCGGCCTGACTCATTCTGGGGTCAAGCCTGGGGATGTGACCGTGGCGACGAAGTGGCTGCCATTGGGCCGCACCGCCCGCAGTATCGAGCGCACCATCGGCAAGCGGCTCGACGCGTTGGACCCGTTTCCCGTCGACCTGCACCAGATCCACCTCAACCGCGGCGGCTTCTCGTCGGTGCGCGCCCAAATGCGTGCCATGGCTCGGCTGGTGCAGGCCGGAAAGATCCGTGCAGTCGGCGTCAGTAACTTCACGACAGGGCAGATGGAAGCCGCACACGACGAACTCGCCAAGTTCGGAATACCGTTGGCCAGCAACGAGGTTCAAATCAATCTGCTGCATCGCAAAATCGAAGCCTACGGCATGCTCGACGCCGCCTGCCGACTCGGCGTCTCGCTGCTCGCGTATTCGGCGCAGCGCCAAGGCATTTTGACCGGCAAGTACCACGCCGACCGCAGCCTGATCCAAGGCGTACATCCGCTGCGCCGCAAAGTGATGGGTCTAACCGACGACGGACTCGATCGATCGGCCCCGTTGATCGACGCGATGCGCGACGCCGCTGCTGAGCATCAGGCGACCGTGGGCCAGGTGGCATTGGCGTGGTTGGTCGCCTACTACGGCGACACCGTCATCCCGATTGCAGGCGCCTCCAAGGCCCGCCACGCCGAAGAGGCCGCGGGCGCACTGAAGGTTCAGTTGACAAACGACGAATTGCAGCGACTCGCAGACCTGTCCGGTTAGGTCAGCGCTGGGCCAGATTGTTCCGGAAGAAGGACGTCAACTTGTCGAACGGGATCAGGTTCACCCGATCGTAGAGATCCACGTGACCGGCGCCGGGAATGATCACCAATTCCTTGGGCTGACCGGCAAGCCGGTACGCCTCTTCGCTGAACTCCCGGCTATGCGCGTTCTCGCCAGCGATGAACAGCATCGGCCGCGGCGAGATCGTCTCGATGTCATCAAACGGATAGAAGTTCATGAACTTCACGTTGCTGGTGAGCGTCGGATGGGTCGTGGTGTTCGGGCTGTTGCCTCGGGCCGTGCGGTAGAAGTCATAGAACTCGCGATCAATCGGGGTCGACTGGTCGTTCAACTCTTCAGGCGTTCCGCCGGTCTGCTCGATTTCACCGCCCGCAAACTCAACGTCGCGCTGCTCCGCGGCCTGCTCCAGGATGTTCTTTCTCTGCTCGACGGTGACGGAGTGCCTGAGCCCGTCGCGATTGGCAGCGCCCATGTCGTACATGCTGATTGTCGCTACGGCCTTGATGCGCGGATCGATCTTGGCCGCACTGATCACGAAACTCCCGCTTCCACAGATCCCTAGCGCGCCGATGCGCTCCTTGTCGACGAACGACTGCGTGCGCAAGAAATCGACTGCGGCGCTGAAGTCTTCGGCGTAAATGTCCGGCGACACAGCATTGCGGGGCTGCCCCTCGCTCTCGCCCCAGAACGATAGATCGAGGGACATGGCGACGAATCCCTGCTCGGCCATCTTGGTGGCATAGAGATTTGCGCTCTGTTCCTTGACCGCCCCCATGGGATTTCCGACGACCATCGCCGCGTTCTTCGCGTTGCGATTCAAATCCTTGGGGACGAACAGGTTCCCGGCGACGTTCATGCCGTACTGGTTCTTGAAGGAAACCTTCTGAACGTCGACTCGGTCGGTCGTATAGAAGTTGTCCGCACCGTTGGACGTGTCGCCAGCCGCCAGGCTCGGCGTGGCATGAGCCACCGTCGGCGCGGTGTTGCGCTCAGACGAAGCGCAGCCTGAAGCGGCCAGTACGCCAACTAGGGCGACCGCGGCGCCGGCCCGTTTGATCAGAGTGACATCGGTATTCATCGTGGTTGCCTTCTTCCAGCGTTGATCGGTCGACGCACGCACGCATCGACAGCGAGATGTAGTACTTAGGGCCGCAGCAGAACCTTGATGGCCTGGCGTTGATCCATCGCCTGGTAGCCCTCGGCGGCCCGATCGATGGGCAGGTCAAGATCGAAAACCTTGCCTGGGTCGATCTTTCGGTCCCAGATCAGGTTGATCAGGTCGGGCAGAAAGCGGCGCACCGGGGCTGGGCCGCCGTGGAGATGGACGTGCGACATGAAAATATCGTCGCCCTGCAATACGACGTCG
>JAJKIB010000526.1 GCA_021154745.1 Mycobacterium sp. | reverse complement strand
GCCGAGGACGAATTGCCCACTGCCATCGAGGAATTCGTGTCCGACGAAGCCGCACGCGTTGGCACCAGCGTCGTCATCGGGCCACCGGGTGTGCCGGGCGCGGTGATCCCGTCGGAGACGAAGGGCCTGGAGTTCGACGCCGTCCTGGTGGTGGAGCCCGCACAGATCCTCGCTGACGGCCCTCGCGGCGCGGCCGAGCTTTACGTCGCGCTCACCCGCGCCACGCAACGCCTCGGCGTCCTGCACCAGGGCCCACTGCCGCAGGCCCTGACCGGCCTTGTCGAAGCGGGGATACCCGCACGGGCCGGCAACGATTCTGGCGCAGGCCATTCGCCAGTTGGGTAACTACTTCAGCCAAGCGCTGTACGGACGGCCCGCGGCGCTCGACTACCGGTGACTCGCGGTGACGCGAGTTATCCATAGATCCAGAATCTGTGCAGGGGGTGTCGGTGGAGCCGACTATTATCGAACGTATGTTCGAGTTGATGGAGCCTCCCGCGACATTGGAGCCGGCTGCACTTCTCGATGACGTGCGTGCCGCGTCGCGGGCGGAGTCCCGCGCGGCCGCACAGCGCCTGAGTGGGATCTGGAACCTCTACAAGGTGCGGCTGCGGGAAACCGGAGATCACGCAGAGTGGGCAGTCGATACCTGGGATGCAGTGGCCGCAGAGGTGGCCGCGGCTCTGAACATCACGCTGATGATGGCCGGCAGTTTCGTCCGGATGGCGAAGTCGATGCACGAACGGCTGCCGCTGCTCGGCATGGTCTTTGCGGCCGGCGACATTGATTACCGCGCATTTCAGACGATGGTGTACCGCACCGATCTGATCACCGATCCTGACACGCTCGCCACAGTCGACGGGCAGCTTGCGAGCCGTGCGCCGCGCTGGACCGCACTGTCGCAGGGCAAGCTGGGTCGCGAGGTCGACCGTGTCGTCGCGAAGGCGGACGAGGATGCGGTGCGTCGGCGGAAAGAGCGTGTTGGGGACCGCGAGGTGGTCGTTGTTGACACTGGCGACGGGATGGCCGCGGTTTACGCGACTGTCTTCGCCACCGATGGCCACGCGTTCGAGCAGCGGTTGGATGCGCTCGCAGCCACGGTCTGCGATGCCGACCCGCGTACAAAACAGCAGCGGCGTGCGGACGCCATGCGCGCCCTTGCCGCCGGAGCTGACCGGCTGGGCTGCCAGTGCGGCAAGTCCGATTGCCCGGCCGGTGGCAAAACGGCGGCGCCTGTTGTCATCCACGTGGTCGCTGAGCAGGCGACCATCGATGGAAGGTCCGATAAGCCAGCCTATTTGGCAGGTTGCGACGATCTGATTCCTGCCGAACTTGTTGCGGAATTGGCGGAGTCGGCGAAGGTGCGACCGTTGTTCAACCCCGTTGACGCACCGCCGGAACCGGGTTATGTGCCCTCGGCCAAGTTGGCGGAGTTCATCCGTTGCAGAGATCTGACATGCCGGGCGCCCGGGTGTGACGTCCCGGCCAGCCAGTGCGACATCGACCATGTCGTCCCATACGCCGAGGGTGGTCCCACACACCCGTCGAACATGAATTGCAAGTGCCGCCGGCATCACCTGATGAAAACGTTCTGTGGCTGGCGCGAAAAGCAGCTCCCGGACGGCACGGTGATCTTCACATTGCCGGACGGCCAGACCTATGTGACCACGCCGGGCAGCGCGTTTCTGTTTCCGAGTTTGTGTGCGCCGACGGGGGTGCTCGAGTTGCCGGTGCCGTCGGTAGATGACCGCTGCGCTGGTCGGGCGGCGATGATGCCCAAGCGGCGGCGCACTCGCGCACAGGACAGAGCACAGCGCGTCTCGGTCGAACGACGGGAGAACCGTCAAGTGCGGGAAGCCCGTAAGCAAGCGCGCGCTGCGTTCTACGCCGAGCTGCTATCCCCTACCGACCACGGAGACGGCGAACCACCACCCTTCTGATCGGCACTGGGACTTGCCGTCCGATACTTGGCGGATTTCCTTACTTACGACCGGACGTCTCGCTCTGGCATGCTGAGTGCCATGACCGAGCCGCAGTTCAGTGGCAACGAGAGTGGAAATCCCTATCCACCGCCCCCGCAGCAGCCGGGTTACCCGCCACCTGGCCAATATCCGCCTCCGCCAGGGCAGTACCCGCCCCCCGCTGGCCAGTACCCGCCGGCATACATGGATCCGGCGGCCCCGTTCGGCCGTCATCCGCTGACCGGTGAGCCGCTGTCCGACAAATCCAAGGTCGTCGCGGGGCTGCTGCAGTTGCTCGGCCTGTTCGGGCTCGTCGGCATCGGCCGCATCTACCTCGGCTACACCGGTCTGGGCATCGCGCAACTCGTCGTCGGGCTGATCACCTGCGGCATCGGCGCGGTCGTCTGGGGCATCGTCGACGCGGTCCTGCTGCTCACCGACAAGGTCCGCGACCCGGAGGGACGTCCACTGCGCGATGGCACCTAGCGCGACGTCCAGCCGTGGACGGCTGTACGGGGCACTCGGCACCGGCGCCGTACTCGTTGGCAGCCTCGCCTACGTCGGTCTCGGTGACCCGCACAGCCGCGACTTCGTGTTTCCCGTCTGCCCGTTCAAGGCGCTGACGGGCTGGAACTGCCCGGGCTGTGGCGGCCTGCGGATGACCCACGACGTGTTGCACGGCGACCTCGCCGCCGCCGTCGTCGACAACGTCTTCCTGCTCGTCGGCCTGCCCATGCTGGCGGCCTGGCTCATGGTGCGCTGGCGCCGCGGACAGCCGTTGATGCCCATGCCCGCGATCGTCGTCATCGCCGTCGCCGCCATCACCTGGACGGTGGTACGAAACCTGCCCGGGTTCCCGCTGGTCCCGACGCTTCTCACCGGGTAGCTCCGCAGCTGCGCTGATACACTCGACAACCGGGCCGGTGCAGTCCCGGACCAAGATTTTCCCGGACTGCGGAGGTACCGTCCAATGCTGTTTTCGGCATTGCCCGACCGCCAGGGCTTGTACGACCCAGACAACGAGTCGGATTCCTGTGGCGTCGCCATGGTTACCGACATCCAGGGCCGCCGCTCGCACGCCATCGTCGCCGACGGGCTCGTCGCTCTGGAACATCTCGAACACCGCGGCGCGGCGGGTGCGGAGCCCAACAGCGGTGACGGTGCCGGCATCCTCATCCAGCTGCCCGTCGAACTCCTCGAAGACGTCGTCGACTTCGACCTTCCCCCTAGCGCGGCCGACGGCACCAACACCTTCGCAGCCGGCATCTGTTTCCTGCCGCAAGACTCCGTCAGCCGCACCGCCGCTCAGCAAAACGTCGAGGCCATCGCCAACGAGGAAGGGCTGCAGGTCCTCGGATGGCGCGCGGTGCCCGTCGACCCCGATGGCGCCGAAGTCGGCGTGACGGCACTGGGCTGCATGCCCTACATGGCGCAGCTGTTCGTCTCCGCGCCCGACAGCAGCATCAGCGGCATCGACCTCGACCGGCGCGTGTATCCCTTGAGAAAGCGCGCCGAACGCGACGGCGTGTACTTCCCGTCACTGTCGAGCCGCACCATGGTGTACAAGGGCATGCTCACGACAATGCAGCTGCCCCAATACTTTCCAGACCTGCGCGACGAACGTTGCATGAGTGCGATCGCGATCGTGCACAGCCGGTTCTCGACCAACACCTTTCCGTCCTGGCCGCTGGCCCATCCGTTCCGCTTCGTCGCCCACAACGGTGAGATCAACACCGTGCGCGGCAACCGCAACCGCATGCACGCCCGCGAGGCCATGCTCGCCAGCTCGAAGATCTCCGGCGACCTGTCCCGGCTCTCGCCGATCTGCACACCGGAGGCCTCCGACTCGGCGTCCTTCGACGAGGTGCTCGAACTGCTGCATCTCGGCGGCCGCAGCCTTCCCCACGCCGTGCTGATGATGATTCCCGAGGCGTGGGAGAACAACACCACCATGGACTCCGCCGAACGTGCGTTCTGGCAGTTCCACGCGTCGGTGATGGAACCGTGGGACGGACCGGCCTGCGTGACGTTCACCGACGGCACGCTGGTGGGAGCGGTGTTGGACCGCAACGGGTTACGGCCCGGCCGCTGGTGGCGCACCATGGACGACCGGGTCATCCTGGCCAGCGAAAGCGGTGTGCTCGACGTGCCGTCCGCCGAGATCGTCGCCAAGGGTCGCCTTCAGCCCGGCAAGATGTTCCTGATCGACACCGCGCAGGGCCGCATCGTCTCCGACGACGAGATCAAGGAAGATCTGAGTAAGCACGAGTCCTACGGCGAATGGCTGCACGCCGGCCTGCTCGACCTCAACACGCTGCCCGACCGCGTCCGCGTCCAGCCCAACCACGAGTCGGTCGTGCGCCGCCAGGTCTCCTTCGGCTACACCGAGGAAGAACTCCGCATCCTGCTCACCCCGATGGCCGCATCGGGTGCCGAACCACTGGGCTCGATGGGCACCGACACCCCGACCGCCGTGCTGTCCCAGCGGTCGCGGCCGCTCTACGACTACTTCGTCGAACTCTTCGCCCAGGTGACCAACCCACCGCTGGACGCCATCCGCGAAGAGGTCGTCACCTCCATGTCCCGCGTCATGGGCCCCGAGCACAACCTGCTCGAGTCGACCGCCGCGTCCTGCCGCCAGATCGTGCTGCGCTGGCCCGTTCTCGACAACGACGAGCTCAACAAGATCGTCCACATCAACGACGACCACGAGCACCCCGGCCTCAAGACGGCCGTTCTGAAGGCCCTATACGACGTCGAACGCGGTGGTGAAGGCCTCGCGGACGCGCTGGAGGACCTGCAGCAGCGGGCCTGCGACGCGATCGCCAAAGGCGCACGCACACTGGTCATCTCGGACCGCGACTCCGACCACACCAGGGCGCCGATCCCGTCGCTGCTGGCCGTGTCGGCGGTGCACCACCATCTCGTCCGCACCAAGGAGCGCACCACAGTGGCGCTTGTCGTCGAAAGCGGTGACGCCCGCGAGGTGCACCACATCGCGATGCTCATCGGCTTCGGCGCGGCGGCGGTCAACCCGTACCTGGCCTTCGAATCAATCGAGGACCTGATCCGCGAAGGCGAACTCACCGGCGTCGAACCCGCCACCGCGGTGCGCAATTATCTCAAGGCGCTCGGCAAGGGCGTGATGAAGGTGATGAGCAAGATGGGCATCTCCACCGTCGCTTCGTATACCGCCGCGCAAGGGTTCGAAGCGGTCGGCATCAACAAGGACGTCATCGACGAGTATTTCACCGGTACGCCAACCCAACTCGGGGGTGCCGGACTCGATGTGATCGCCGAGGAGGTCAAACTACGCCACCGCCGCGCCTACCCGGAGAACCCGACCGAGCGTGTGCATCGCCGCCTCGAGGTGGGCGGCGAATACGCCTTCCGCCGCGAAGGCGAACTGCACCTGTTCACCCCGGAAGTGGTGTTCCTGCTACAGCATTCGACCCGCACCGGTCGTCACGAGGTGTTCGGTGAGTACTCCGACGAGGTGAACCGCCTGTCCGCCGAGGGCGGCACCCTCAGGGGACTGTTCGAGTTCAAGAAGCTGAGAACTCCAGTCGCACTGGAGGAAGTCGAGTCTGTTGATTCCATAGTCACCCGATTCAACACCGGCGCGATGAGCTACGGCTCCATCTCCGCCGAAGCACACGAGACCATGGCCATCGCCATGAACAACCTCGGTGGACGGTCCAACTCCGGCGAAGGCGGCGAGGATGTCGACCGGCTCTACGACCCGAAACGCCGCAGCGCCGTCAAGCAGGTCGCCAGTGGCCGCTTCGGCGTCACCAGCGACTACCTGGTCAACGCCACCGACATCCAGATCAAGATGGCGCAGGGCGCCAAACCCGGTGAGGGCGGCCAACTTCCGGGCTTCAAGGTGTATCCGAACATCGCCAAGACCCGCCACTCCACACCCGGCGTCGGGCTGATCAGCCCGCCGCCGCATCACGACATCTATTCGATCGAGGACCTCGCCCAGCTCATCCACGACCTGAAGAACGCCAACTCCGACGCCCGCGTCCACGTCAAGCTGGTCAGCTCCGTCGGTGTCGGCACCGTCGCGGCCGGGGTGTCCAAGGCGCACGCGGATGTCGTCCTGATCTCGGGTCACGACGGCGGCACCGGTGCCGCACCGCTGACGAGCCTGAAGCACGCCGGCGTGCCGTGGGAGATCGGGCTCGCCGACGCCCAGCAGACGTTGGTTCTCAACGGGTTACGGGACCGCATCACCGTGCAGTGCGACGGCGGCATGCGCACCGCACGCGACGTGATCGTCGCCGCCCTGCTGGGCGCGGAGGAGTACGGCTTCGCGACCGCCCCGCTGGTGGTGTCGGGCTGCATCATGATGCGGGTCTGCCACCTCGACACCTGCCCCGTTGGCGTCGCCACTCAAAACCCGGAACTGCGTGCCAGGTTCAACGGCAAGCCGGAGTTCGTCGAGAACTTCTTCCGGTTCATCGCCGAAGACATCCGGCGCTACCTGGCCGGACTCGGCTTCCGCAGCCTCGATGAGGCCGTCGGGCACGCCGAGGTGCTCGACACCGACAAGGGCGTAGCCCATTGGAAGACACAGGGCCTGGATCTGACACCGGTCTTCGCCGTTCCCGACGGCTCGCAGCGGCGCCGCACCAGAGCCCAGGACCACGGCCTCGATCAGGCGCTGGACCGCACGCTGATCCAGCTCGCGGAGGGCGCGCTCGAGGACGCGCATCCGGTGCGACTCGAACTGCCCGTGCGCAACGTCAACCGCACCGTCGGCACCCTGCTCGGCTCCGAGGTCACCCGCCGCTACGGCGGGCAGGGCCTGCCCGACGACACCATCCATGTCACGCTCACCGGCTCGGCGGGCCAGTCCATCGGCGCGTTCCTGCCGCCCGGTATCACCCTCGAGCTGATCGGCGACGCCAACGACTATGTCGGCAAGGGCCTTTCGGGTGGCCGCGTCATCGTCCGCCCGCCCGATGACGTGCTGTTCCTGCCCGAGGACAACGTGATTGCAGGCAACACGCTGCTGTTCGGCGCCACCGCCGGCGAGGTCTACCTGCGCGGCAGGGTGGGGGAGCGCTTCGCCGCGCGCAACTCCGGCGCGCTGACCGTCGTCGAGGGCGTCGGCGACCACGCCTGCGAATACATGACCGGAGGCCGGGTCGTCGTGCTGGGCAAGACCGGCCGCAACATGGCGGCGGGCATGTCCGGCGGCATCGCATTCGTGCTCGGCCTCGACCCAGCCAGGGTCAACACCGAAATGGTCGAGCTGCAGCGCCTCGAGCCCGAGGACCTGACCTGGCTGCACGACGTCATCGCCAGGCACGCCGCCTACACCGGCAGCACCGTGGCCACCTCGGTGCTGTCCGATTGGCCAAGGCGCAGCGCGCAATTCACCAAGGTCATGCCCACCGACTACCAGCGGGTGCTGCAGGCCACCCGGATGGCCAAGGCCGAGGGTCGCGACGTCGACACCGCGATCATGGAGGCCAGCCGTGGCTGATCCGCACGGGTTCCTCGAAGTGCCCAAGGTCGAGGCCGCCAAGCGACCGGTCGACGAGCGCGTCGGCGACTGGCGTGAGGTCTATGAACTGCAGGACCCGCACGAGCGCGTGGGAGAAGTCTCACAACAGGCCCGCCGCTGCATGGACTGCGGAATCCCGTTCTGCCACTCGGGAACCGCGGGCTGTCCGCTCGGCAACCTCATCCCCGAATGGAACGACCTGGTCCGGCGCGGCCGATGGGACGCGGCCAGTGACCGCCTGCACGCCACCAACAACTTCCCGGAGTTCACCGGCCGGCTCTGCCCTGCACCGTGTGAAGCCGCCTGCGTGCTGTCGATCGACGAGGAGAACACCGGCGGCAGCGTCACGATCAAGCGGATCGAGCAGGCCATCGCCGACCACGCCTGGATGTACGGCATCGTCGAACCGCAGCCCGCAGCCATCTCCACGGGCAAGCGCGTGATCGTCGTCGGCTCCGGGCCCGCGGGACTGGCTGCCGCACAACAGCTCACGCGGGCCGGGCACGACGTCACTGTCTACGAGCGTGACGACCGCATCGGCGGCCTGATGCGCTACGGCATCCCCGAGTACAAGCTGGAGAAGGCCACGCTGAACCAGCGGTTGGCCCAAATGCGCGCGGAGGGAACCCGTTTCGTCACCGAAACCGAGGTCGGCGTCGACCTCCCCGTCGAGCAACTCAGGGCTCAGTACCACGCCGTCGTGCTCGCGGTCGGTGCGCTGAGGGCCCGCGACAACGCGGTCGAGGGCCGCCATCTCACCGGTGTGCACCTCGCGATGGAGCACCTGGTGCCCGCGAACAAGGAATGCGAGGGCGACGGGTCGAGCTCGATCTCCGCCAAGGACAAGCACGTGGTGATCATCGGCGGCGGCGACACCGGCGCCGACTGCCTTGGCACCGCGCATCGGCAAGGCGCGAAGTCGGTCACGCAACTCGACTACAACCCCGAGCCGCCGGAGTACCGCGACGAATCACGGTCACCATGGCCGATGTGGCCGATCGTGCTGCGCACCCGTCTGTCGCCCGCGCATGCCGAGGGGGGCGCCCGCCGCTACGAGGTCGCGGTGCAGCGATTTCTCGGCGACGAGCACGGCGACGTGCGGGCCATCGAGATCGCCGAAGTGCGGGTCGAACGCGACGCCGACGGCCGCAGGCACATCACCCCGGTTGGGGATTCGCTGGAAATTCCCTGTGAATTGGCGTTGTTGGCGATCGGGTTCGACGGGGTCGAGCACATGCCGCTGCTCGACGGGCTCGGGCTCACGCTCAACCAGCGCGGGGCGTTGCCGTGCGGATCGGATTGGCAGACAGCGGCACCCGGAGTGTTTGTCTGCGGCGATGCGCACCGGGGTGCGTCGCTGATCGTGTGGGCCATCGCGGAGGGCCGCAGCGCCGCATATGCCGTCGACTCCTACCTGATGGGTGAGTCCGATCTGCCCGAGCCGGTCAAGCCCGGCGCCCTACCGCTGGCCGTCGTCTGAATCGATTAACGACTATGCTCAGCAGACGTGAATAGACGCGGAAAGATCGTCTGTACTTTGGGCCCGGCCACCGCCACTGACGAGGCCCTCAGGGCAATGGTTGAGGCCGGAATGGACGTCGCACGGCTCAACTTCAGCCACGGTGACTATGCCGATCACGAGGCCAATTACAAGCGGGTTCGCGCCGCTTCCGACTTGACCGGGCGCGCCGTCGGCATCCTCGCCGATCTACAGGGCCCGAAGATCCGTCTAGGGCGATTCGCCGCGGGACCCACCTTCTGGGCCAACGGCGAAACCGTCCGCATCACCGTCGATGATTGCGAAGGCAACCACGATCGGGTCTCCACCACGTACAAGCGGTTGGCCGAGGACGCCATGGCCGGAGACCGGGTGCTCGTCGACGACGGCAACGTCGGTCTGGTCGTCGACAGCATCGAGGGCAACGACGTCGTCTGCACCGTTACCGAGGGCGGCCCGGTCAGCAACAACAAGGGCATGTCGCTGCCCGGCATGAATGTCTCCGCGCCTGCGCTGTCGGAAAAGGACATCGAGGACCTCGAGTTCGCGCTGAAGCTCGGCGTCGACCTGGTCGCGCTGTCGTTCGTCCGCTCGCCCGCCGACATCGAACTCGTGCACGAGATCATGGACCGCGTCGGCCGCCGGGTGCCCGTCATCGCCAAGCTCGAAAAACCCGATGCCATCGACAATCTCGAAGCGATCGTGCTGGCGTTCGATGCGATCATGGTCGCCCGTGGTGACCTCGGCGTGGAGCTGCCGCTCGAGGAAGTGCCGTTGGTGCAGAAGCGCGCGATCCAAATGGCAAGGGAGAACGCCAAACCCGTCATCGTCGCCACCCAGATGCTGGAGTCGATGATCGAGAACTCCCGCCCAACCCGTGCCGAGGCGTCCGACGTCGCCAACGCGGTTCTGGATGGCGCCGACGCGGTGATGCTCTCCGGCGAGACGTCGGTGGGCAAGCACCCGCTGGAGGCGGTGAAGACGATGGCGCGCATCATCTCCGCGGTCGAGGAGAACTCGGTGGCCGCTCCGCCGCTCGCGCACGTGCCGCGCACCAAGCGCGGTGTCATCTCCTACGCCGCCCGCGACATCGGCGAACGACTCGACGCGAAGGCGCTTGTCGCGTTCACCCAGTCCGGCGACACCGTGCGGCGGCTGGCGCGGCTGCACACCCCGCTGCCGGTGCTGGCGTTCACCGACCTGCCCGAGGTGCGCAGCCAGTTGGCGCTGACGTGGGGGACCGAGACGTTCATCGTGCCGCACATGCAAAGCACCGACCACATGATCCGCCAGGTCGACAAGTCACTGCTCGACCTCGGCCGCTACAAACGCGGCGAGCTGGTGGTCATCGTCGCTGGCGCCCCGCCCGGCACAGTAGGCTCCACGAATCTGATCCACGTGCACCGGATCGGGGAGGAAGACGTCTAGTCGGACGACGATCAAGCGGCGAGGCACGAGCTCGTGGGGGACCCCACGCGAAGCGTAGGGGCGAGTCCGACAATCGGATCAGGAGGAGCGAGTGTCGACCGGCGATGAGCCTCTCGGGCGAAGACCATCGAACTCGGACTTCGACGAGCTGCTGGGGATTCTCGACCTCAATCAGATAACCGACGACACCTTCGTCGGCTCGCATCCCAGCAAGAACCCGGTGCGCACGTTCGGCGGCCAGATGATTGCGCAGTCTTTCGTGGCCGGCAGCCGCACGGTGTCGGAGAAGCTGCCGCCGAGCACGATCTCGGCGCACTTCATCGCGGGCGGCGACCCCGAAAAGGACCTCGAGTTCCACGTGGTGCGGCTGCGTGACGAACGTCGCTTCGCCAACCGCCGGGTCGACGTGATGCAGGACGGCCAGCTGCTGACGACGGCGATGATCTCCTATCTGTCCGGCGGCCGCGGCCTCGAGCACGGCATCGAACCGCCCGACCTGCCCGGCCCGGAGTCGGTGCCGCCCGTGGACGAACTTCTGCGCGGGTACGAACATGTCGTCCCGCATTTCGTCAACGCGCTGCGACCGATCGACTGGCGTTACACCAACGATCCGACCTGGGTGATGCGCGAAAAGGGGGAGAAGCTCACCTACAACCGGGTCTGGATGAAGGCCGAAGGGACCATGCCCGACGACCCGGTACTGCACGCGGCGGCGCTGGTGTACTCCTCGGATACCACTGTGCTCGACTCGATCATCAGCACGCATGGCCTGTCGTGGGGCTTCGACCGCATCTTTGCCGTCACGATGAACCACTCGGTGTGGCTGCACCGGCCGGTGCGCTTCGACGAATGGGTGTTGTATTCCACGTCCTCGCCGGTGGCTGCGGACTCGCGCGGCCTCGGCACCGGGCATTTCTTCGACCGCTCGGGGCAGTTGTTGGCGACTGTGGTGCAGGAGGGCATCGTCAAGTATTTCCCGGGTAG
>JAJKIB010000525.1 GCA_021154745.1 Mycobacterium sp. | reverse complement strand
GTGATCGATCCGGCCCGGACCCGCACCGCCGAACTGGCCGATCGTCACATCGCCCCGCGCCCAGGCACCGATGCGGCGCTGCTGTTCGCGGTAGTCCATGCGCTGTTCGAAGAAGGCCTTGTCGCACCGGATCTCGGGGGAGTGGCCGAGCACGTCAACGGCATCGACCAAGTCCGCGAACTGGCTCACGGCTTTTCGCCGGAGGCTGTCGCTGCCCACTGCGGTGTGCCTGCCGACGTGATCCGCACGCTGGCCCGCGAGATCGCCGGCGCGCCATCGGCGGCGCTCTACGGCCGAATCGGCACCTCCACAGTCGAATTCGGCACGATCGGCAGCTGGCTGGTCGATGTCATCAACATCTTGACCGGAAATCTCGATCGGCCGGGCGGGGCGATGTTCCCGCTCTCGCCCGTCGCTCCCGCACCGCGACCCGCGGGACGCGGTAAGGGCTTTGTCACGGGGCGCTGGCACAGCCGCGTCTCGGGCTATCCCGAAGCGCTGTCCGAACTGCCCGCCGCCGCGCTCGCCGAAGAGATCGACACCCCCGGCGACGGCCAGATCAAGGCGATGATCACGATCGCCGGGAACCCGGTGCTGTCGGCGCCCGACGGCGATCGCCTCGATCGCGCGCTCGACGGTGTGGAGTTCATGCTCAGCATCGACCCGTACCTGAACGAGACGACGCGCCACGCGGACGTGATACTTCCGCCGCCGCCTCCGTCGCAGAGCGCGCATTTCGATCTCGCGCTCAACAACCTTGCGGTGCGTAACAACGCGCGCTACTCGCCGCCCGCGCTGCCGTTGGATGGCCGGCCCGACGAGCCCGAGATTCTGTCCCGGCTCGCCCTGATCCTCTACGGCATCGGCTACGACGCTGATCCCGTGCTGGTCGACGAACAGGTCATCGCGACGACACTGGAAAAGGAGACCGCCGACCCGAATTCACCCGTTGCGGGGCGTGCGGTCGACGAGCTCACCGCGATGCTCATCGCCGGGCCGGGATACGAACGCCGTCTCGACATGATGCTTCGGCTGGGCGCCTACGGCGATGCGTTCGGCGCCAATCCCGACGGCCTGACCCTGGAGCGGCTCAAGGCCGCACCGCACGGCATCGACTTCGGCCCGCTGCAGCCCAGAATTCCCGAAGTCCTCAAAACACGATCGGGCCGAATCGAACTCGCGCCGGAAGCGCTGATCGCCGACGCCGCGAGGCTTCAGGAATCCCTCGGTCGCGGCGATGACGGCTTCGTGCTCATCGGGCGCAGGCACCTGCGGTCGAACAACAGCTGGATGCACAACTTGCCGGCGCTCGCGGGCGGCACGAACCGCTGCACGCTGCAGATCCATCCGGACGACGCCGCCGAGCTCGGGCTGACGGACAACGCTTCGATCAAGGGTCCCGGCGGGGATCTGGTGGCGCCGGTGGAACTGTCGCCGGGCATGCGTCGCGGCGTCGTATCGCTGCCTCACGGCTGGGGCCACGACCGGGGCGGCACCCGCCAGGGCGTCGCCGCCGACCAACCAGGCGTCAACGTCAACCAACTCAACGACGGCGGTCAACTCGACCCGCTGTCGGGCACCGCGGTCCTCAACGGCATCCCGGTCGACATCGCGCCCGCAGGTTGACCAACCGCCAGTGTGCGTGTTTGCACGCCAACACGCCGCAATTGGTGAGCATTTCGCGCACGCTCACCACCGGGTGAAGGTGTGCATTCCGTCGCACACCGGCATCGGCGTCCAGAATCGCTGCGCGTAGGGCGGCGCGAGTGTGCGCAAAATGCCAACTTTCCGCGGCGTGTTGCGTGCAAACGCGCACGGTCGGCGGAAATTAGGTCAGTTCGAAGATCACTGTCACCGAGAAGCCGACTGTCTGCTGGCCGGGTTCGACCGGCACGGCGGCCATCTCGGCGCCGCCGCGTGAGTAGGGCGTCGGCGGCTGTGGCGGTGTCGCACCGCCTGACTCAGTGATGGAAATGACCTTGCCGAGGTCCAGCCCGGACAGTTGCGCGTACTGTTGGGCGCGGTCCTTCGCGTCGTTGAACGCCCTCGCCCGCGCGTCCTTGACGAGCTGCGAGTCGTCCTCGATCGAATAGTTCACCGAGTTGATGCGGGTGGCGTCGCCGCCGGTGCTGATGATCAATGTCAGCGCCTGCGACGCGGTGTCGAGTTTGCGGATCTTCACGTCGATCGAATTGCTCGCGCGGTAGCCGACGATCGCGGTGCTGTCGCCGCCGGCGAACTGTGGCTGCAGGCTCACCTGCGTGGTGCTGATGTCCTTGCGGTTGATACCGGAACCCACCAACGCGTCGATGACCGCCTGCTGACGGTCGCTCGTCTGGTTCATCGCACCGCTGACATCGGGGGCGACGAACTCGATCGACGCGTTGACGGTCAGCGTGTCGGGTGTGCCCTGAACCTCGCCGGCGCCCACGACGGTGACCTGACGGGTCCCCTTGTCCGCTGTGCCCGTCGGCCCGGATGCAGAGTCGCATGCCGAGAGCCCAACGGCAGCAACACCCGCCGCGGCGAGAAGGAGGAACCGGGTGGACATCTTCGCTCTCGTCGCGATCGGCATGCCTGGCACCATACCGTCAGGGCGTCACCAGGATCTTGCAGTGCGCGTCGGGGTGCGCCAGGTCGTCGAACGCGGTGCCGACTCCGTCCAGGCCGACCTCACCGGTGATCATCGGTGCCACGTCGATGTCGCCTTCGGCGATCGCCCGCAGGCAGTCCGTGAATTCGGTCGGGTCGTATGCCAACACGAATTGCACGTTGATCTGCTTGGCGATCGCGAAGTACGGATGGATCGCGTCTGCTTGCATGCACACCCCGGCGACGACGACGCGTGCGCCGACGGGTGCCCGGCGCAAGATGTCGTCGATGATGCCTGGCACGCCGACCGCCTCGAAGACCACCACCGGGGAAGCGCTGTCGAACGGCGACCCGTTGGCCGGGTCGACGGTCGACGTGGCGCCCATCGTCTCGGCCAGATCGCGTCGCCGGGCCGAATAGTCGGCTGCGACAATGGTTTCCACGCCGCGGTGACGGAGCCCGGCGATAATCGCGATGCCGATCGGTCCGCAGCCAAGCACCAGTGCGGCCTCACCGCGCTGGATCGCGGACTTGTTGACCGCGTGAAGGCCGACGGCCATCGGCTCGGTAAGCGCGGCGTGTCGCGGGTCCAGCCCATTGGGGATGGGGGTCAGGAGCGGCGCCGACAACAGCATCCGCTCGGCATAGCCGCCAATCGTTTTGTTGGAGTAGACAATCGGTTCGAAACCGGTTGCGGACAACAGCACGGGCAGCGAGGTCACCAGGGTGCCAGGGGAAAGGGCTTCGGTGTCAGGCCCCGCCTCGAGCACCTCGGCGCTGAACTCGTGACCCATGAAGACGTCGCGGCCCAGGTCGATCTGCATACCGCCGTAGCCGCCGAAGCCGTCGATCTGGTTGTTCAGCTCAAGCACCTCGGCGCCGTGCTTGGCGAAATGCAGGTCGGAGCCGCAGATCCCGCAGGCCTTCACGCCGACGAGGACCTGGCCCGGACCAGGAACCGGTTCGGCCACGTCGTCGCGCTCGACCATCCGGCCGGCGCGCAGCACCGCGGCCCGCATCAGTCGTCCTGCCCTTCAGAGGCTTCGGCTTCCATCTTGAGTTCGTCGGTGTGCTCATTGATCGCCTTGACGATGGCCTCGCCCGCGCGGCCGAGCAGCTTGTCGCGCATGCCCTTGGCCCAATCATGCGACGCCCGCGGAGCGGCCAGCTGCCCCTTGAAGTGCGGCATGACCTCGCGAGCGAACAGCTCGTAGGAGTGATAGGTGGCCGCGGGCGACGCCCAGTCGTGGCCGAGCAGCAGCAGGGTGCCGAACCCGCCGGACTGCTCGAGCAGATCCTGGATGTATGCCACCGCGTCACCCGGAGTGCCGATGCAGCAATTGCCCTTGCCCGCATACTCCGCCACGAACTCGCGCGGCGACTGCGCGCCCTCAACGGAATTCGACAGCGGCACGAAACCCGCCGCGCCGAAATAGTTCGCGAAATCCTGCAGCCCGTAGGTGCAGTCGTCGATCGCCTGGTCCCGGGTATCGGCGAGGTGCATGATGGCCAGCACCCGCCAGTCGGAGCGATCCGGCTCGTCGCGGCCGGATTTCTCGGCCTGGTCGATGACGATTTCCCAGGTGTTCTCCAGCGCGGCGTAGCCTCCTGGCACCGACATTGACAATGACAACAGCGACGTGCCCAACGCGCCGGCCAGCCGTGGGCCGGACGGGGAAATCATTGCCGCCGTCGATATTTCGGGATACGGCCAGGTGTATGGCCGGATGTGCAGCTGGGCGTCGCGCAGCGTGAACCAGTCGGAGTGCCGGTTGATCCGCTCGTCGGGTGCCGCCCGGAACAGCGCGAGGATCGCCTCAAGCGATTCCTGCATCATCCGGCGCTGCTCGACGGGGTCGATGCCCATCATGTATGCGTCGGACGGCAGCGCACCCGGTCCGGTGCCGAACATGACGCGTCCGCGGGTGAGGTGGTCGAGCAGCACCCAACGGTCGGCGACCATCAGCGGATGGTGATACGGCAGTGACACCACGCCGGTGCCCAGCCGGATGTGCTTGGTCCGCTCGGCGGCGGTGGCGATGAACACCTCCGGGCAGGCGATGAGTTCGTATCCACCGGAATGATGTTCGCCGAACCACGCCTCGTCGTACCCGAGCCTGTCCAGCGCCACCGTGCGCTCGAGATCGTATTCCAGTGCGACGGTGGGGGATTGGCCTACCGGGTGGAACGGTGTGATGAAGACGCCGAAGTTCAGTGGCCGGGTGGTCATCGCAACTCCAATCTGGACAGGAACTCGAGCAGTATCTCGTTGACCTCGGCGGGTCGCTCCTGCTGGATCCAGTGGCCCGCGCCGTCGATCATCACTTCGCGATATTCACCGGAGACCACTTCGCGAACACGGTGGCGCGGCGTATACGCCAGCGTCGGGTCGGCGGCTCCGCCGATGAACAGCGACGGCGCATCGATAGTCGCGGCGGGCGTCGTTGCGGTCAGTTCCCAGTTGCGGTCGAAACAGCGATACCAGTTCAGCGGCGCCGTGAATCCCGTTCTGCTGAATTCCGCGACGTAGTGGTCGAACTCGTCCTGCCTGATCCAGTCGGGCAGCGCGCCTGGCTCGGGAATGCGGTCGAGGAATCCTTCCGGGCCGGATTGAAGCATCCGCATTGCCGCGGTTTCATCCGTGGTCGACAGCGAGCCCATCAGCTTGCGCAGCGTGGTGGCCGGGTCGCGGCTCAGCTCGGCGTCTGCGCGGCCCTGCTCCTGGAAGTAGAGGATGTAGAAGAAGTTGTCGCCGAAGACCTTGCGGAAGGCCTGCGTCGTCGGGACCTTCGGCCGCGGCACCGGCGGAACACTCAATCCGACCACACCGGCGAATCGGTCCGGGTGCAGCAGCGGGGCGCCCCATGCCACTACGCCGCCGAAGTCGTGGCCGATGAGCACCGCGCGTTCGGCGCCGACGTCATCGAGCAGGCCAACGATGTCGGCGCACAGCTCGACGATGTTGTAGGCGTCGACGGCCTCCGGCTTCGACGAGCCGCCGTAGCCGCGTTGATCCGGCGCCAGCACGCGATAGCCGGCCCCGGCCAGCACGGGAATCTGGTGACGCCAGGAATACGCCAGCTCATGGAAGCCGTGGGCCAGGATCACCACCGGCGCGCCCGGGTCACCGGCATCGATGACCCGCAGCTGCACCCCGTTCGTCTCAACTAACCGTTCGGTCGATGTGAGCACGACCACAGCCAAGCACAGGCCAGGCGGAGCGGAAAGGGTCCCGGAGAGAACCGTCGGGAACTGTACTTCGTTGGTCTAGCGGTAGCCTTGTTAATTCAGCTGCGCGTATTGGAAGGACCTGGCCG
>JAJKIB010000524.1 GCA_021154745.1 Mycobacterium sp. | reverse complement strand
TTGCCGAAGATCTTTGCCTCGGCGACTTTGTGTAGCCACCGCGCCGAGCTGGGGTCGTCGGCGGTGCGCAGTCGCTCCTCGACGAACCAGAAGTGCGTTCGGAAGATATGGGACACAATGGGATCGGCGTGCGCGACATCGATAATCGTGGAGAACAGCTGCGGCACAGTGAATCCCGCGCCACCGAGATGCTCGGGCAGCCGCAGCGTGCCAAAGCCGGCTCGTTTGAGCGCAGCAACTTGGTCAAACGGGTTCTCGTCGTTGAGATCCCGAGCTCGCGCGCCAGCGCCGATCTGGGTCAGCAGGTCAGCCCATTCGGGTGAACCGGGCAGTAGGCGAGTCAGGTGGTCCACGGAGGTCATGGCAAAGTTGTACCGACCCACCGCGGCGGCACGCACTGCTTTGGCTCACCCCGAACCTAAGAAGCGTTCGGCGGGGCACAATGAGGGTGATGACGATGAACGCCAAGCGTCGCCGGGCGCACGACAAGCTGGCCGCGTTGCCGGGGGTGCGTGCGGTGCGAAGGCCGATACGGTGCGCCGGCGATGAGGCGTTCGACCTGTTCTACGTGCGTACCGGCCGCAAATCGGCACATCCGCTGATCGTCATCCCCGGCGGCCCCGGCGCGGCCTCCGTCGCCCTGTACCGCGGCCTTCGGCGGCGTGCGGCAGCCGAGGGCCTCGACGTCATCATGGTGGAGCACCGGGGCGTGGGGATGTCCCGTCATGACGACAGCGGCGCCGACCTGCCGCCCGATGCGCTGACCATCGACCAGGTGGTCGACGATGTGGCCGCCGTCCTCGACGACGCGCACGTGGACAAGGCAGTCATCTATGGCACCTCGTACGGCACGTATGTCGCCGCCGGAGTCGGTGTGCGGCACCCGGATCGGGTGCACGCGATGATTCTCGACTCACCCGTGTTGTCCGCCCACGACATCGACGACGTCCGTGAGGCGACCCGCCGGCTGCTGTGGGACGGCGACACCCCCGAGACCGCTGCCCTGGCGGCCAAGGTGCGCCAACTCGTCGGCCAGGGCATGTTGACCCCGCAGGCCACGCAGCTGGCCGCGGCGGTGTACGGCTTCGCGGGACCCGCGGTGTTGCGGCGTCAGCTCGACCTCTTGCTCGCCGGCCGCCGCGGGTTGTGGTCGGCGCTGGGCCAGGGCGCTCGATTCCTGTTCGACCGCAAGGCGCCCTACCGCCACGAACCCGACCTCGTGGGCCGGATCGGGTACCGCGAACTCAACTACGCCGCCGTCCCCGACGGGAAGCCGCTGGACCCGGCCATCGCATTTCGCGAGTTTTCTACCGGCGCAGTGGAATTCGAGGCCGAGCCGTTCGATCTCGTCAATGAGATGCCCGACTTCACCTGGCCCACAGTCGTCATCTCCGGCGGCCGCGACCTGATCACCCCGCCTGCCGTGGCCAAAAGGACCGCGTCGCTGATCCCCGGTGCGGTGCTGGTCAACCTCGCCACCGCCGGGCATTCGGCCATCGACCTTCGCGAGCGAGCCGCGCTGGACATCGTCAAGGCCACCTACGACGGAACGTGCTCGGGCCTGCCCGCACGCGCCAAGAAGCTGGACTCGATGCCGGCCGGCCGCGGGATTCGGCTGCTGATCTGGGGCATCGCCGCCGCTGCCGCCGTCGAAAAGGCATTGCCTGCCGCGGTTCCGCGCACCGTGCAGCGCGTTACGGCTTCATGAAGCCGATCTTCGTGTAGTCCGCGTCGGCCAAACCGAATGCGCCGAAGTTCGCCAAAGTGCTTCGCACCGCGACGTTTCCAGGCGACTGCGTCAGCGGCAGGCTGAAACCCTCAGCCCAGATCAGCTTGTCGACCTCATTGGCCAGATTGCGCGCCTTGGCGGGGTCGAGCTCCTCTAGCGTCTGCTCGATCTTGGCGTCGGTCTCCGCGGTGCCGATCTTGCCGAAGTTGCTTTCACCTTGCGACGCATAGATCTGGGGCAGCCCCGACAGCGGGAATGCGTCTCCTACCCAAGAGAATTGGGCGATATCGAAATCGCCGACGTTGATGTGGTTCGAGAAGAAGCCGGCGCCGCCCTTGGCGTCGAGGTCCAGTTTGACTCCGACCTGGGCGAGGTTGTTCTGCGCGATCTGGCCGAACTGACGGGTGGACAGCGAGTCGTACAGCACATCGCGGATGACGAGCTGGCGGCCGTCCTTCTCGCGGAACTGCCCGTTGAGCCGCCAGCCCAGCGCGTCCAGCTCCTGCTTGGCCTTCTCGGGGTCAAAGGCGACGACGGCGCTGTTGTCCTGGTAGCCCTCCTGTCCGGCGACATAGACGTGGTTGTTCAGCGGGACGGGCTTGTCCGCGAGCCCACGCTGGGTGACATTCGCGATCGTCTGACGGTCGATGGCCTTGGCGATCGCCAGCCGCAGCGCCTTGTCGGCCAGGATGGAGCCGGGTGCACCGTTGAATGTGAAGTGATACCAACTAGTTCCGGGCGCACGCCGAATCGTCACTCCATTGGTGCTCCGCGCGATGGTCATCTCGTCGAGAGTGGCCAGCCCGGTGGCGTCGATGGTGTTGTTCTGCAGCGCGGGGATTCGTGCGGCGTCGTCGAGCACCAGATAGGTGACACTGTCGAGCAGAGCGGCGGTTCCCCACCATTTCGGGTTGCGGGTCAGCACGATTCGCTGCGCAGTCCGGTCGAGGCTGGAGACGATGAACGGCCCCGCCGACGGGCCCGGCCCATCGAGCTGACCCTTGTTGAACGCTTCAGGCGTCGCGGTCATGCTCTTCGGCAGGAGCATGGTGTTGCCGGACAACATGCCGCGCCACTCCGCGTAGGGTTTTGCGAACTTCACGATGGCCTGGCGGTCGTCGACGCCGCGCGTCACCGATTCGACGCGGTCGGCACCGTTGGGACTGGCGGCCGCAAAAGCCTTGTCCTTGCCGCTGGTGGCGTGGAACTGGGAGGCGATGTCCTCCCACGTGATCGGGGTGCCGTCGCTCCACACCGCCTTGGGGTTGATCGTCCAGGTGACCATCTGCGGGTTGGTGCCGGTCAGTTCCGCGCCGGTGAAATAGTCGGTGTTCAGCGTCATCGACCCGTCGGCGGCGATCCGGAACGCTCGAGGCATGCTGGCCTTCAGCATCCCGGCGGAGTCGGCGGAGTTGCCGTCGATATGCAACGAGTTGAAGTTCTCAGGAAACGCGGTCAGCGCCAGCCGCAGGTTGCCGCCCTGCTGCAGCTTCGCAACGTCCTGGGGGTTGACGTCATTCGTCGTCCCGACCTCCGCGGACCCGCCTGCCGACGGCGTCTCCTGCTTGCCGCCGGAACACGCGGTGAGAGTCAGACCTGCGACGAGGGCAACCACGGCGAAGTGTCGGATCTTCATGGCGAGAGACGTTACCTGCGATTCGCGATCCGGCGGACAGGAGCGCCGGGGGTACCGCCAGCCCGATGGGCTAGGGGCCCGACCGGGGAATTACAGGGGTTGAGGAACTGCGGCAAGCAACCGGCGGGTGTAATCGTGCTGTGGATCGGCGAACACCTGGTCGCCGTCACCCTGCTCGACGATCTTGCCCTTGTACATCACCACCACCCGATGGGCGAGATGTTTGACGACCGACAGGTCATGGGAGACGAACAGATAGGACAGGCCGAACCGCTCCTGCAGGTCCAGGAGCAGGTTGATGATGCCGGCCTGGATCGACACGTCGAGCGCCGAAACCGGTTCGTCGAGGGCCAGGATCTTCGGCTGTAGCGCCAACGCCCGCGCGATGCCGATGCGCTGCTTCTGCCCACCGGAGAACTCGGCCGGATAGCGGCTGGCGTCCTCGCGGCGCAGCCCGACGATGCCCAACAGCTCGGCGACCCGCTCGTCCGTCCGGCTCTTGTCAAAGCCGTTGGCTTGCAACGGTTCCGCCAAAACGTCGAAAACCGGCAGCCGCGGGTCCAGCGAGGCGACCGGGTCCTGGAACACTACCTGCAGGTCGCCTCGTAGCGCGCGCCGGGAACGACGATCGAGCTTCGCGACGTCAGCTCCGAGCACCTCGATCGAACCGGCCTGCGGTGCGGTCAGCTCCAGGACCTGGTGCAGTGTCGTCGACTTGCCCGAACCCGATTCACCGACGATGCCCAGCGTGCGGCCCTGCTGCAGCTCGAAACTGACGCCGTCGACCGCGCGCACCTCGCCGATCTGCCGGCGAAACACGACTCCCTTGGTCAGCGCGTACGTCTTCGCCAGATCGCGCACCCGCAGCACCGTCGGCGCGTCGGCGGCAGGTGGCTGTGCGAGCGGTTCGGTGGACACACCGTAGATCTCGGCCGCACTCCGGCCGACGACGTGTTCGGTGCGGATGCACGCCGCGCGGTGCCCGGGGCCGACGGCGATCAGGTCCGGCTCGGCGGCGCGGCAGTCATCGATAGCCAGTGGGCAGCGGGGCGCAAAGGGGCATCCGGGCGGCACCGCGGCCAGTGACGGCGGCGCGCCGGGGATCGGCACCAGCCGCGCGCCCTGGGGGGCGTCCAGCCGCGGCGCCGATCCGAGCAGACCGGCGGTGTAAGGCATTTGGCGATCGCGGTACAGCACGTCGACATCGGCTGTCTCAACCGCACGCCCGGCGTACATCACGAGTGCGCGGTCGGCGAATTCGGCGACCACCCCGAGATCGTGGGTGATGATCAGTACACCCGCGCCGGTGACGTCGCGTGCGGTCTTGAGCACGTCGAGGATCTGCGCCTGCACCGTGACATCCAGTGCGGTGGTCGGCTCGTCGCAGATGAGCAGGTCGGGATCGTTGGCAATGGCGATCGCGATCACCACGCGTTGGCGTTCTCCGCCGGAGAGTTCGTGTGGGAAGGCGCGGGCCCGGCGTGCGGGTTGGGCGATGCCGACCAGTTCGAGCAGTTCGATGGCGCGGGTACGCGCGGCCGCTCTGCCGATACCGCGGTCGTGTACTTCGAGCGCCTCGGCGATCTGGTCGCCCACGGTATAGACGGGTGTGAGCGCCGACATCGGGTCCTGAAAGACCATTCCGATGGTCTTTCCCCGGATGTCCGACATGCGGTTGTCGGATAGTCCGAGTATCTCGTCGCCGTGCAGCCGGACCGAACCGGACACTTCGGCGTATTCGGGCAGCAGCCCGACCACAGCCATCGCGGTGGCCGACTTGCCCGAGCCGGATTCACCGACGAGTGCGACGACCTCTCCCGCGGCGACGTGAAAGTCCATGCCGCGTACCGCGTTTACCCGCTCGGCATCGGTCGGGAACACCACAGTCAGGTCGGTCACCTCGAGAAGGCTCACTTGCGAACCCTCCGTAGCGGCCGAGCGCTGGGATCGATGGCGTCGCGCAGGCCGTCGCCAACGAGGTTGGCGCACAAGATGATCAGCACCAGGACACCCGCCGGGAACAGGAAGACCCAGGGGAACGTCGTCACCGACGTCCTGCCGTCGTTGATCAGCGTGCCCAACGATACGTCGGGCGGCTGCACACCGAAGCCCAGGAAGCTCAAGCCGGTTTCGGCCATGATCGCGACACCGACGTTCAGCGCGGTGTCGATGATCAGGAACGACGCCACATTCGGGAGGATGTGGCGGACGATGATCTGCGTGTTGCTTACACCCATATACCGTGCAGCAGAGATGAATTCGCGTTCTCGCAAACTCATCGTCATGCCGCGCACGACACGTGAGCTGATCATCCAGCCGAACACGGAAAGCAGCAGTATCAACCACAACACGGTGCCGGCCTGTTTCGTGCGCGGTGTGACGATCGCGATGAGGATGAAACCTGGCACCACCAACAGCAGATCGACGACCCACATCAGTACGCGGTCACGCGGGCCGCCGAAGTAGCCGGCGATCGAACCGACGGTCGCGGCAATGATCGTGGAGAAGAACGCCACGCACACGCCGATGAGCATGGATTTCTGCATCCCGCGCAGGGTTTGGGCCAGCAGGTCCTGGCCCAGAGGGTTGGTGCCGAACCAGTGGTCGACGCTCGGCGGATCCTGCAGCGCATAGAAGTCGAGATCGTTGTAGCTGTAGGGCAGCAGCGGTGGCAGCGCGTAGCAGCCGATGAAGAGTGCCACCAGCACCGCAAGCGAGACCACCGCCGGCTTGTTGCGCAGGAATCGGCGCAGCACGAGGGTGCGTCGCGAGGCGAACCGGGCCACGTCGACGCCCGACTTGGCGGTGGTTGCGGTGTCTGTCGTGACGGGTTCTGTCATGTGATTCGGACTCTGGGGTCGAGCGCTGCATAGATGACGTCGGACAGCAGCCCGGCCAACAGGACCATCACCGCAGAGAAAAACGTGATCGCGACGACGACGTTGATGTCCTGAGTGGCAATGCCTTTCACGGCCCATTCGCCCATGCCGTGCCAGCCGAAGATAGTCTCCACAAACAGTGCCCCGGTGACCAGTAGCGCGATGTTATAGGCGAACAGCGTCGCCATCGGGATCAGCGCTGTGCGCAGGCCGTGTTTGAACAGTGCGCGACGCCGAGTCAGGCCTTTCGCGCGAGCAGTGCGGATGAAGTCCTGGCCGAGCACATCGAGCATGGCATTGCGTTGGTACCGGCTGTATCCCGCGATGGCCCCCAGCGCCAACGTGAATGTCGGCAGCACCAGGTGCTGCACCCGGTCGACGAATTGGTTGAAGGCGCCACCGACCGCGTCCGGGGAGGTCTCGCCGGTGTACTCGAACAGCTGAACCCCGAGAACCGAGTTGATCCGCAACGCGGCAAGGATCAGAAGGTTGGCGAGGACGAATATGGGCGTGCTGATCACCAACAAGGACAGCACCGTGATGACGCGATCGGACAAGTGGTACTGGCGGATCGCTCCCCACGCACCAACCACCACGCCGATCACAGTGCCCACGATTGAGCCGAGGACCAGTAGGCGCAGGCTGACTCCGATGCGCCGCCACAGCTCGTCCGACACGGGTTGTCCGCCGATTGTGGTGCCAAAGTCGCCACGCACCACGCCGGTGACCCAGTGGACATAGCGGATCGGGATCGGCTTGTTGAGGTCCAGTTCGGCGGCCTTGGTGTCGATGACCGCCTGTGGTGGCCGCGGATTGCGTTGCAGCAGGCTGTCGAGCGGCCTGAATGTTGCCGATGCCAACGAGAACGTCAGGAACGAGGCCAACGCCAACAGGACGATGTAGTTCAGCAGCCGTCGCGCGAGGAAGCCCATCATGGGCGACGTCCCGGGAAGGCCTGCATGACGCACAGGGTATGAGATAGCTCCCGTGGCGGCCCGTTCTTGCGGGTTCGGCGTGGCTAGTCAATTCGCACCCGCGCTTAAGGCCGTTTCCAGTTTGGTGGCGAAGACTGAGTTTCACCTGCAGGTTTACCGGTCGCCCCGCCGGCGCGGCGGCATGGACAAACGCGAGGAAAGGTGAGGTGTTCGAGGAATGGATTCTCCTAAACGCAACAACGTGAAATTGCTTGCCGCGGTGATCGGCGGCAGCGCTGTGATGGCCGTGGGCGCGCTGTCCGTGGCCATTGCACAGGAACAGGCGGGCCAGGAGTCCGCAGCCAAGTCGACAACCATGACCATCGGCTCGACAAGCACCGAGACAACGCCGGCGACGGTGGAGGCCACCACAATGGCCGCACCGACGCTGAAGGGCCCGGCGGCGCTGCCGACCGAGGAACAGGGGCCAGCCGCGCCGTAGCCAATCCGCATTCTGGGTAGTTCGCACCCCTGATCCAGGGTCTTCACAGATTCGTCGCATTCACTAACTCCGACCTGCACGTTTGTCGGTTCACCGCTCGAACCGACTCACAACCAGAACGGAGCAAACACAGTGCATGCAACCAAGCGAACCAATGTGAAGATGCTGGCGGCCGTGATCGGCGGCAGCGCCGTCGTGGCGATGGGCGCCCTGACCATGGCGATCAGCCAGGAACGGGCGACGCCGGCCACCATTACCGGCTCAAGCATGACCGTCGGCGCGACCAGCACTCAGGAAACGCCGCCGACCGCGCCCGAGACAACGATTGCGGTGCCCGTCGTCAAGGCAACCCCCTTTGGCGGCGCCGGCTCGTAGGCGCCGACGTTTCACCTTCGACCGCTTCGGTTAGTCGAATATCAGAGGGTCGCCAGTCGACTCCTCTGGAGCTGTTCGACGCGCCCGGCTGGCTGGGCGCCAACCAGCGACCGAATGGGGTGGTCAAAGGTGAATTCGAAACAGATCAAGCTTGCGTCGGCGGTCTTCGGCGCAGGTGCCGTCGTCGCCATGGGCGCGTTCGCAATCGGCTCGACGAACAGCAGTTCTGCCGAGCCGCCGTCGCCCGGACCGGTGACGACGTCCGAGGTCACGACCGGCGAGACCGTCACCGAGACCGTCGCGCCGACGGCGCCGACGCTACCGCCCGCCACGCCGAATATCACCACGACGCCGACTTCCGCCGAGCCCGGCTGAGCGCCACTTTTCTTCAATACACGTTTTACCGCCAACTCCTTCGGTTACCCAGTCGCCGGAGGGGTCGACGGCGACCCCTCGTGAACTGTTCGAAGCTCGAGATCGAATGGAGTGCTCAGAGGTGAAATCGAGTCAGCTCAAACTTATGGCTGCGGGTATCGGAGCCGGCGCCGTCGTCGCGATGGGCGCGCTGACCGTCGTGTTCAGCGACGCACCGGGCCGCACGGGAATTCTCGGTGATGGTCCGGAAGTCACGCTCGGCGAAACGACCACGTCGACAACAGCCGCGACACTACTCGAGACGTCGGTAGCCACACCGGAGGTGACGGCCTCAGTGCCCGAGGGCTTCGGCAACGGCGGCGGATAACTAGTTCCTGTGTGGCGGCGGCCCAGCGGGTCCACCCACTCCTAGCGGCGGGCCCTGCTGCGGATCGGCGATGTTCGTAACGGTCGCGGTCTGACCGTTGCGTGTCGCGCGGACCACCACCTTGTCATCCGCAGCGAATGGCGCGCCCGCGTTGCCGGCCGTGTTCGGAATGACGTACGTCTGGCTGTAGCCGTCTTCGCTTCGAACCGTGATCGACGTCGGCGAGATCGCGGTGACCGTACCGGTCTGCGTCAGCACGGTGGTGTAGCCGCCCCCGCCGTCCGGCACGACGAACTCGCCGTGCA
>JAJKIB010000523.1 GCA_021154745.1 Mycobacterium sp. | reverse complement strand
GTGCGTCGGTCAGGCGTCTGGCGTTCGGTCCAGCCGCTCGGGAAGTCGCTGGAAACCGGCCGACTCGTAGGTGGCGACGGCGCCAGCAAGAGCACCCAGGGTACAGACGAGCGCGCTCGACGAACCCATCGTTCTGAGTTCGGCCGCCGCGGCAACGCTGATCGCCGTGCCGTAGCCGCGCCCGCGATGTTCGACGTGGACGCCCACCGGTTCGAGCAACCCCGGTGTACCCCGCCCGGCCGACCACACCGTAACCCCCGCTACCGGAACGCCCTGGTCGTCATAACCGAGCAAGCACCGTGCGTCAGTGAACGGCAACCCGGCCGCCATCGCGCGCCACAGTTCATCGGTGAACCGCGGACTGCCCCATGCCGACCGATGCACGGCTGTGAACTCAGGCTCCTGCCCGGACGCGATCACCTCGATCCGCAAACCCGATTGTGCCACCGGCCCGGTGAGGTCGCGGCGCAGCGGAGTCCACGGCTCGCCAGCGCTCCAGCCGACGTCGGACAACAGGGTTTGCACTCCGGTGCCGTCCGGCGACTCGACGGATACCTTTCCCGCCGGCAGGACGCCACGCTTGGGTTCGGACACGTCGGCAACCACCTGCTGAGCCAGCTCCTCCTCGCGCCAGCGCTGAGGCGCGACAGTCATCCGGAACACGTCGGGACCGTCCAGGAATCCGATGGCCAGAAGCTGTCCGCCCCGGCTCCAGATCCGAACCGCCGCCGCCGTCGCCTCCGCGCCGAACCGCCAAAACCAGCCCAGGTCGCCCGGATGGAGCTGCATCGGCGAGCCGTCGCGCTGCCAGTCTCGAAGAGCGCTCACGACGGCGCCGAGCTGGCCGACGTCGGGGGTGCTCAGCTCGATCGCCACGCCTGTGATCAAACACCGCCAGCCCGACAGGTGCAGTCGAATTGTTCGATCTGATCGGTGCGGTTGCCCGGATGAACGTGCTGCGCGCAGAGCGACGCCCTGGTGTTGTTAGCGTGCGCCAACTGGCGCCTCGAGCGGCGGGATCTGCTCCCGGGAAGACTGTTGCGGTACAGGTCAGCGGAGTAGGCCGTCGACGACGACCTCGAGCATCGGCCCAACGGACGCGGCGGGCAGGTTGCCCTGGTCGACCACGCTTGCGATTCCGCCGACGAGTCGGGCGAACTGGAGGGAGTCGACGCCGGGACGCAGATCGTCTCCGAGCTGCTCGATGATCTGGGTGTTGGCAGCGCGGAGGGTCTGACACTTGGTCCGCATCGGCGAGGTCTCGTCCTCCATGGCCAGCGTGATCTTGGCCGGGCCGCCCTTGTGTACCGAGATCAGCTCGACGTATTGCTCGAACCAGCGCAGCAGAAGTTCGCGCGATGTGCCGGCTTCGGCGAGCACCTTGCCGACGGCGTCGTTGACCCGCTCGACCCAGGCCTGCATCACCGCGTCGACCAGGGACTCGCGGGTGGGGAAGTGGCGGTACAGGGTTCCCGCCCCGACACCGGCGGCCTTGGCGACGTCGTCCAGCGGTGCGTCGTAGCCGCGGGTGCGGAACGCCGCCCGAGCGGCCTCGACGATCTTGTCGCGATTGCGCGCCGCGTCCGCCCGCACTGCCAACCTCCCTGAATTCAGAAATGCACTTGCTAAGCGGAGACTGTCTCCGTATCGTCGTCAGTGGAAGCGGAGAATCTCTCCAGATCAGTCTAGGCCGACCGGCGGGCAAACGCACGTAGGTCAGAACAGGACTCCATCCCCGATGTCGTCAACGCTGCAAACCCGCCCCGCCGCAACGCGATCCGCACGCCGCAACCCGGCGATCGGAATGTGGGTCGTGCTCGTCGGTCAACTCATGCTCGTGCTGGACGTGACGATCGTGAACGTCGCGCTGCCGCACATCGCCACCGACCTGCACTTCGGCTCGGCGTCGCTGTCGTGGGTGCTCAACGCCTACAGCCTCGCATTCGGTGGACTGCTGCTGCTGGGCGGCCGGCTGGGAGACGTGCTCGGCCGACGGCGGGTGTTCATGACCGGCCTGGGCCTGTTCACGCTTGCCTCCTTCGCCGGCGGGCTGGCCCACGCGCCGTGGGAACTGGTCACCTCGCGGGCGCTGCAAGGCGTCGGTGCGGCGCTGTCGGCGCCGTCCGTGCTGGCCCTGATCGCGACCACCGCCCCGGACCAGGCGGCCCGCAACCGTGCCCTGGCAGCTTTCGCCGTCATCTCCTCCGGAGGAGCGGCACTCGGCTTGATGCTCGGCGGCGCGCTTACCGAACTGGTGTCCTGGCGGTGGACGATGTTCGTCAACGTGCCGATCGGTCTGGCCGTCCTGTTCCTCGTGCCCGGGCTGGTTACCGAGACAGCGCGGCGCCACGGCCGATTCGACTTCGTCGGCGCGGGCTCCGCGACCGCTGCCGCGGTATCCATCGTGTGGACGGTCATCAACGCACCCGAGCACGGCTGGGGCAGCGCGCGCACCATCGGCGGCTTCATCCTCGCAGCCGCCCTCCTGGTGGTGCTGGCAGCCGCCGAGCGTCGGCACCCGCACCCGCTGCTGCGCCCCGCCCTGCTGCGCAGCCGGCCGCGGATCGCCGGGCTGGTCTCGATGGCCGCCGTCTACGGCGGGATGCTGGCCACCTTCTTCCTCACCGTGCAACTGCTCTCGCACCAGTTCGGCTACAGCCCACTTCAATCCGGCGTGGCGTTCCTGCCCGCGCCGCTGGGCGTGTTCACCATGTCCCGCCTGGCACCCCGGCTGGTCGCGCGGCTCGGGCCGGCTCCACTGATCGCCGCCGGTGCCGCGAGCGTGTTCATCGCGATGGGGCTGCTGCTCCGCGTCAGCCCCTCCACCGACTACGCGAGCGGCGTCTTCCCGTCGCTGTTGCTGATGGGCCTGGGCATGGGCGCGAGCTTCATGCCGATCACCGTCCTGGCGCTCAACGGCGTCGAACCCGAGCACACCGGATCGGCCTCCGGGCTGCTGCAGACCATGCAGCAACTCGGCGGAGCCGTCGGGCTCGCGGTGGTCGCCTCGGTCTTCGCCGGACGAAGCGCTCACGGCTTCGACCCAGCGCTACGGGCGGGTTACGGCGCGGCGACGATGCTGGCCGCTCTCGCACTGGCCAGCGGGCTCACCCTGCTCGCACGCCGAAGCGTCGCCACCACCTGATCCCACGCAACCGATGTCTGTTCCGGCGAGACGGGTTATGCACTCGGCGCGGCAGGTCATGGCGCAGCAGGTGACGCCGGCCACTGTGGACACGGCGTAGCAAGAAGACCTTCGGCGAACACGGACTCGCCGGGCGCGCGGGGTTGTAACGATCAAGAACACGGCGCAGATCGAGCGGACCAGGCACGCTCACCGTAGCGGTGACAGTTCCTGGAAGTCGGCGATGAGTGGCCAGAGTTGGCTGCCCATTTCTACCTGGGTGAGTAGCACACCGACGGTGGCGTCGGGGTCGATGAAGAAGTCGGTGCCGAGGCCGCCCGACCAGCCGTAGCGGCTTTGGTGGCGCCCCTGCAGCTGTACCGCGACCCCGAATCCCCAGCCGGTGCCGTCCCAGAAATTTCGGACGAAGCTGTCGGGTGTCTTGCATTGTTCGGGCACCTGATCGCTGGTGAGCAGACTCTTGTGCTCGGCAGAGATCAGCCGGGTGTCGTCGGCGAGTGCCCGAGCGAAGCGGTAGAAGTCGCGCGCTGTGGAGACAAGTTCGCCGTGATCGATGTCGAAGGGCGGCGGGCCTGCGTAGAACCCGCCCGCTGCCGGTTCGGTCTCGACCAGGCCGTTCGGCCCGTGTCGATGTGCGGCGGGCAACCGATCGAGCTTGCCGGTGGGCACCCACAGCGCGGTGTCGGGCATGCCGAGCGGAACGAAGATGTCTGCGGCCAGGTGCTCGCCCAGCGGTCGGCCGGTCAGGCGCGCAATCAAGATGCCGAGCACTGCGAACGAGTGGTGGTAACGCCATCCCTGACCGGGTTGGAAGGCGAGCGGTAGGGCGCTGAGCCTGCGCAGCCAATCTTCTGCGCCGAGAGCGACTGGTTCGGGACCGGCCTCGGTGCAGGTGTCGGTCATTGCCTGCTGCAGCGGCGAGTCGGTGAGCATCATGCCGTACCCGGAGGTGTTGGTCAGCAGATGGCGCACCGTGATGGGCTGATCGGCCGCGACCGTGTCATTGAGCGCGGCAGTCGGGCTCGTCAGCACCCGGCGGTCAGCCAACTCGGGAAGCCACTGCTCGACTGGTTGATCGAGGCCGAGGTCGCCACTCTCGATCAGGCGCAGCGTGGCGACCGCAGAGATCACCTTCGTCATCGACTGGATTCGCATGATCGCGTCGGCGGGCATGGGCCGCCCGCCGAGCGAGGCGACGCCGGCCGTGACTACCTCGGTTTCCTCGGCCCTACCGATGATCGCAACTACGCCCGGAGCCGCTCCGGCGATGACGTGCCGGTCGAGCAGCCGCTGAAGGTCCGCACTCATCCGTGCGACTGTGCCACATGCTGAGGACACCGTTCGGGCGGACGAACGGTGCGGCCTCGCACACCGGCGAGCGGATCGAGGCAAGCGGAGCTAGGCGACCGAACGGGAACCGCTGACCGGGCATCGGGTGTCTGGTCGTTTGCCGAACTGACCGGTGCGGGCGGGGTGAGGCTGGTTGGGAACGCCGATTCCTGGGCCTCGGCTGCGGTCGGGCGGGCCGACTCGGAGTTGAGGTATTCGGTCACGGTGGAAAGCTTCCTTGACACCAAATCGATGACAAGTTAGCTTTACATCGTGAAGAACGTGGTGCGCGAGTTGCGCACCCAACGCGGGCTTTCCCAAGCAGATCTGGCTGGGGCGATGCAGGTGTCGCGGCAGACGATCAACGCCATCGAGACCGGTCGGTACCTGCCGTCGTTGCCGTTGGCGCTGCAGTTGGCCCGCTTCTTCTCGACTGCCGTGGAGCAGATGTTCCAGCTCGAACAGGAGACAGGACGGCGATGAACACGACAACGCGGCGTTGGGGCTCGACCGGCCTGCTCGCGCTTCTCGGCGCGGCGGTGACCGTCGCAACCTGGGCCGGCGGAGAGCACGGTTTCGCGATCGGGCTTGGTGGTTTCTATCTGCTCTGCTGCCTCGGCGCCTACCTCTGGTCGCGCGGCGCTGGTGACATGGCTGCGCTGCTTCGGCTCTCCGGCGATGAACGTCAACGACTGCTCGACACCACAGCGACCGCAGTCGCCGGGCTTGTCACCCTCGGGTTCTGCCTCGGCGGCGCGGTCGTCGATCTCGCCCGAGGCGGTAGCGGCAACCCCTGGGCATTGATCTGTGCGGTGGGCGGAGTCGCCTACCTCGCGTCGCTGACCGTCCTCCAGCGCCGCGGTTGAGAGCGGGTAACCACTCGCGCTTGAGCCTCGCGCCGGCGAGCTTCCGCTTCGTAAGGGCGCGGGCTCGCCCGGCGACCCAGCCTGGCCGAGCAGGCGGTTGCGACGAGAATCAGAAGGAGTGTTTCCAACGATGATCGAGTACAAGATTGTGACCGAGCGCGACAGCCGATTCTCCGGCGCGTTCGACCCCAATGTTTTGGAACGTGCCCTGAACGACTACGCCGGCGAAGGTTGGCGGGTCGTGCAAAGCTTGCTGGCCGCTAGCGTGTGGAAGAGCAGCAAGGCCCAGATCGTCGTCATCCTCGAACGATCAACCAGCTGATCAATCCCGGTCGACCACCTCGCAGCCCCCGAGGCCACGGTCAACCCAGGTCGAGGCGACGAGCAGTTCGCCGAGCGCAAATTTGCTGTGGAGCGGCGGCCAGTCGCGTCGGCACCGGCAGCTGCGCGGACACTGCCGGTTCGAGCGTCCAGCTCGTCGAGAGCGACACTGGGTAGGCGTACGGATACGGCTGCTGCCAACGGGGGAGTGGCATCATGCCGACTGGCGGAAAGTCACGACTTCCAGATTGAGCGGCAACTGGTCGTGGTGCGTGCCTGCCAGGCGTGGCCCGACGGGGGTCACCTGGCCGGCGTTGAGGGCGTGTTCGTCGGTGACGACGCCGCGGCTGGTGAACCGCGCGATCTCGTACGGCAGGCTGTTTGCGGTAGCCATGTTGGGGCCGTTGCTGATCTGGAAGTGCAGGTGCGGCGCTGTCGAATTGCCGGAGTTGCCGAGCAAGGCCAACACCTGTCCGCGGTGCACCGCCTCACCGACGTGAACGCGGATGCTGTGTGGCTGCAGGTGGGCGTAGAAGGCGAACTTGCCGCCACCGAGGTCGACGACGACGTTGTTGCCGGCCGCGGTCGCGAGATCGAATGGCGGGAGGTTGGGCGGCACCTGGTCGGGCGCCTGGTCGCTGACGGCGACCACCGTGCCGGTTGCGACCGAGAACACCCGCCGGCCGTAGGCGGCGTAGCCGGCGAGCCGGCGCACCGGACCGGCGAACATCCGCCGATGGCGGTCGAGTTTGACGAAGTCGATGGCGAAGCGCTCGGCAGCGACCAGCCGGCCGTTGACCGGCAGGATTCCGCCTCGGTGTGCGTTCAGCGCGTCGCAGCAGCCGTTGACCGCGACCCAGCCGGGACCGCCTAGCGGTGCACCGATCACGATCGGCCGGTCCTGCCGAACCACGGTGCGAGCCAGTCGATACCGCTTTGCCAGCGCGAAGCCGGGCGGGCTGGTGAACCGCAGGCTGATGTGGTGGGTCAGAACCAGCGGTAGACGCGCGTGCCTGGCGAGCGTCGCGTCAAGAATCACCATCGCACTGAGCCCGGCGCCGAGGGTGCCGTCGAACGAGCCGCCCTCCGGTCGTTTGACGCGCGCAGCCAGGGCGGCGCCGCGCAGGCTCTCCAATATCGCGCCAGTCGCTGGGTCGACGGTGTCCAGGCGGTCGAGTGCGATCGGAAAGAAGGCGGTGTTGGTGAGAAGCACCTCGTGCGCCAGATGCTGGCGGCGGTCGGCACCGGTGACAACGTGCGGGGCGCTGAGCACCCGGCCGACCACCAAGGTGATCTTGGCACGGGCAGCCGCGGAACGACCGGTCGACCCGTTGATGGTCGCCGCGCCGGCCAGCGGGACCGAGCAGGTCACGCAACCCAACGCCATCACCAGCGACATCAAATATGCCGAGGCAGCCCTATATCCGCTCATGCGCCGCTACTTTCCAACGACGGGTGACCACCACCCGTAGTGGGTCGCGACCTCGAACGTGGCTCAACCTAGCCACGCACACACCGGAACGGAACCCCCGCCAGATCATCAGTGTCTTTCGTCCTAGGCCGGCAATGCAGGCGTTCGGTGCCCGGCAGCCACCGCGCGAGTCGCGCGGATCGACCGCACCACTGCGGACCCGTCGCTTCCCCGAGGCCTGCGAGCTGATGCTGCGCGCCTACAACGCCGACGTCGGCGGGGCGGCAATCGGTTGAGTGATGTTGCTCAGGCCGGTGTGGCGGTGGCTGCCTCTGCCGACTCCCAGTTGACCGTGAATTGGAACGTCTTCTCCGCGGCGCCACCCCCGTCGCCGGTCAGCCACAGCTGGGAGGTGTCCCCGGCGGCGTGCGTGTTGGCGCCCTCGACGGTGAGGTGCTTGTCTCCGGCCTGTTCTGGTTGGACGGGGACCTCGATGGCGTACACCTGGTTGGATCCGGCGCCGCCGTCAGGTTCCAAGTAGGCGATGGTGATCGGAAAGCCCGCGGGAATCGGTGCGCTGCCGATGTTGTGGATGCGGTACTCGACCGTGACGACCGCCTGCCGGGCATGGATGCGCTCGACGTCGATCGTGTAGTCCAGTGCCTGATCCTGAAATGCCTGGGCATGGTGCACCGCGCCGCCCACGGTGATCTCCTGCGGATCGGTGTCTGCGAGGGTCTGCCCCGAGGCGTCCTGGAGCGTTATCGAGACACTCCAGCGTCCGGGGTCGGCCTGCAGGAACTGACTCACGTTCCGCGTCTCGCGGGGCGCGAAGTCGTGTAGCCAGGAACCGTCGTTGGCAACGCGCTCGGTCTGCCCGTCGATCCCCTGGGCATTGAGGGACATGTATATCTGGTTGCCCGCGATCGGCCAGTCGCCGTTCGTGATGTCGAGTACGCCTTCGATGCCGGGGCCGGATCCCGTGGTGCCAACCGTGTATGTCGCCTGGCCGGTCGCGACCGCAACCCCGCCGCCTCCAGACGTCCCCGCCTGCGCGGGGGTGCCGGTGGTTCCACCGCTCGTCAGCTCCGCCATGATGATCTCCTCTGCCGCATATCGGGACATGTAGTTGAGCGCGCGGCTGCGTGCCTACGCGCCGTTGATGCTGAACGACGCGTTCTCCAGCGAATGGACCGCGGAGCCGAGCATGCTCTTGATCTCCGTTGGGTACTCCGACGACGCGGCCGAACGTGCATGACCGGCACCATCGCTGGCCCAAAAGGCGACCTCATTGCACGCCTTCACCGAGTACACCCAGTCCTGGACACCGCCCTGGGTGAGTTCGGCGGCGGACGAGTGCGCCCTCTGCGAAAGCGAGTCGCACTCGCCGGCCAGCCCCTGGAACTCGCCG
>JAJKIB010000522.1 GCA_021154745.1 Mycobacterium sp. | reverse complement strand
TCTCGACGACATCCAGAAACAACAGCTGTTGCGCCTACTCGTCGAAGACGTCCGGGTCACCGGCTGGCACGTCCAGATCCGGCTCCGCATCGCGCTGGACCCGCCACCACCCGACCCGCCGCGGCCGACCAGACCAACAGGAACACCGTCACTGGTCCCGCGCCCAGTGTCAACTCAAGACGGTTTGCGTTCCGTTGGTGGACGTTGTCGGTGGGTAGTGCTTCGAGGCGGACACTGAACTGGGATTGGTCGCCGGGTCGCGCCATGAACACGACCAGGTCTTCGGCGACTTCGCGGGCCAGGGCGGCGTCATGGTCGTGTTCGATCAGCGACAGGGTGACATCGATGCCCGCGGTGACTCCGGCCAAGGTGACGTATTTGCCGTCGGTGACGAAGATGGCCGCGAAGTCGACGTCGACGTCGGGGAAGCGAGCGGCCAAGTGTGCGGCCAGCTTCCAGTGGGTTGCCGCTCGGCGCCCATTGAGCAGGCCGGTGGCGGCCAGGGGGAAGGCGCGCGCGCAGATGGACACCGTGCGTCGGCTGCGTCCGGCCAGGGTGTCAACGGCGTCGATGAGTGCGGGGTCGGAGATGCTGGCCTGCCAGTTCGGCGCGCCGGGAACCAGCAGTGTTCCGATGCCCTCCGGTAGCGCCTCGACGGGCGCGTCGACGCCCAGGCGGATACCGGAACTGGACATGACGTCCTCGCCGGTGATCGAGGTGTTGGTGATCCGGTAGCGGCCGCCGAACGTGTTCGACGAGGCGAAGGCGTCGACGGGGCCGGTGACGTCGAGAACCTGGATGCCGTCGTAGAGCATCACGACCACATGATGCGGTTTCCTTGTCTACCACGGGTACAGCCTGCCATGTCCATATATGCGGGTTTTGAGGCCGTTTAGTTTAGGCACACTCGTCACGCGATCAGAACTGCAATTCTGGAATCGGTCCAGATTAGGGCCATCCAACGAATGGAGTACCACCGTGCGAATCAAACTGAACTACATCACACCGCTGTTGGCGGCTGGGGCTGCCGCGGTCGTGATCGCCGCCGCACCGACGGCGTCCGCAACAGATCAGCAGTCCTGCAACGGGAGTGGCTCGGGAACTGTCTGCCAGTCTTACGGCAACGTTCCGATCAACACTTCCCACCACCCCTCCGGGGACATGCCGGATCTGACGGTAAAGGACTTCGCGCTCGCCCTCGGCCTGGTGACGTGAACGGGAGCCTCTACGCCAGCATCGCAACCATCGAGGGCACGGGTGCCAGCCGCTACGGGAACGCCGCGGTCGAGCGCGGTTGATCGCTGCCGTGTCGCCCAGATGGCCGTACCTAGGGTGGAGGACGCCGACGGACAGCACAACTGGGCCGGTGGCGACAGCATTTGTGGCAACGCGGCGCTCACAGATCGCTGAGCATCTTGATGCGTCCAATACCGCCGTATTACCCGGCCAAGACCCGACATAAACGGTTTCGCGTCCATGACTTGTACGACCAACGGCACCAAGCCGCACCTGCGACCCGATCGGTGATGAACTCGTGTTCGCCAGCTGCGCGCGGACTTCACCGGCGACGAGGCAACCGTCGCCGCGGCGCTCGCTCTCGTGACGATCGCGGCCAACATCGGCGAGCTCGAACTGATCCACCCGTCCGGCGGGGCGACGCGCCGCGCTGGCAGCTGACAGGTAGGCATTGACTCCTGCTGGCGGGACGCTTATGGGTGTTAGCGCCGATGGCACGGTTTCGTTGGGCCGCAATTCTGAAATTGGAAATATTGCTGATCCAGCGAAGGAGTAGCACCGTGAGAATGAAACTGAACTACATCGCACCGCTGTTAACGGCGGGTGCGGCTGCGGTAGCGATCGCCGCTGCACCGATCGCTGCGGCGGCGCCCACAACTGGTCAGTCCTGCGGCGCGAGTGGCACAGGAACTATCTGCCAGTCACCCGGCAATGTTCAGATCAACGACTCCCCGCCCCCTGTTCAGTTTTACCCCTACGGAGGCGAAGCCTTCCTGCTCTGAATCACCTAAGGGTGGCGGATCCACTTTCGCCTCGCACTGCTCGTCGAGGCGTGCTGCACCGTCGATATCACGCGCGCCTGGGCTTCGCAGTGCCTACGGCCCAACGCACATCGGCTGCTCCGACATGGCCTTAACCTGCTCGTCCCGTACGGACCCTCGACGGGGAATTCCGGAACGCGGTCCGGGCCAATCGCCAGCCCGCACACCGACGGCCCCGTCTCACCCCACGCTTGCACCAGCTGACCCGATCAACGCACCGAACCCGATTTTCAACCGACATCGCCTAGAGACGATGTCACCCAAATAAATAGGAGAAAAAATGAAACTGCGATACGTCGCACCACTGGCCATCGCCGCATCCGCGGCAGCCATTGGACTTGCACCGATCGCCGCTGCCGACACTACTGTGCAGCAGAGCCCGGGAAATGCCCAAATCACCGCCACTCCCGGCGCAGCCGCGCAAGAGGCTGCGCAAAACCAACAGCCATTCGGAGGGGACTCGGGCGCCCTGCTATACCACCACCGGTGACAACGACCGCGCTATGGGCAGGGAAGCTCTTACTCCTGCCCTAAGCGCTATGGTTTTGGGGCGCAAGGCAAGCCGGGATGCTGACGACGTCGCGACACTGCGGCCATGCGCGAGAGCCGTGGCGTTGCAATGAATCTCGCAATCGAAATTCTTGTGCACGCCGAATATTCGACTCCTATGCCCGGCGTTATCAACGATCGTCAGCTCGGCGGCCATCCTGCCTCAGCAGTAGGATCGGCGACACCGCGGACAGGCAAGCAGGTGTCGGCACCGTCTCATCAAGAGCACTCAGACCCGCTCTCAGACAGCCCAGCACTGGCACCTCCATGGCTCGGCGGCGTGCTTGCTCCTGAAGAAGGCATACCGCCACCGATCGCGGAGGGCCGACGCTGTCGTACGGTGGCTAACCTCGCTCACCGGTTGTCGTACTCATCGTGGCGGCGCCACCAGTGGCCGGTCTCGTTGCGGCCGAGCGGCGCCCGGTCGAGCCACTGCCACATGCCCCATAGGACATCCAGCCCGCGCGCGTACGTCGAGTAGGTGTGATACACGGCGCCGTCCTGCAGGGCGAAAGCGCTCATGCCTGGCCCCTCACGACGGTAGGTCTCCCAGTCGGTGCCCCCGATCGACATGGCGTGGGCGTCGCGAGATCTCTTCTCTTCGGCCGTGGCCGGCCGCAGAGCGCCGAGCGCGACACCAACCGTGCGGTGAGTGAGGGCGGCCACCGACGCCGCGCCCACCGATCATCGCCGGGTCGCGCAGCGAGACCGGCACCGGCCCAATCGTCAGCGCGATGTGGTCGGTGGCCAATCCGATCGCGGTTGCCAGCACGAAGCAGTCCCAGACCCAGCCCTCGCTGACCCACACCTCGCCGAAGCCGAGCCGATCCGCGACGACGGCCGTGCTCAGATCTTGTTCCGGGGGCCGGTTGGGCCGGGACGCGACCACAACGCTGATTTCCATGGGTCATCCTAAAACTCGCGTCTGCGCGGCCGGTCTAGGCGATCTGAGGAAAGTAGCCGTGTCCCGGAATCCTGAATACCGCTGTCAGACAAGGGAAGACAGCAAGCAATAATCGATTGGTGCGCACCCGGGCCAGCCTCGACCAGCGGTTGGCGTACGCCACATGCGGCCAAGGCTGAGCATCCGGTTGAGCTATTAGGCCTACTTCTGCAACCGCGAAGCTTCGTTGCGATCCGCTGGTTGACCGGCGGGAGACAAGAAGTCGTTTCGAGGCGCAAGTCGGCGTCGCGTGGCGAGGTAGAGCAGGGCCGCCACGATGCCGGACACGAAGTAGCTGAGGTCGGCACCGTCAAGCGCGGAGCCGATCGGACCGGTGTAGAAGTCGTTGGCCATGAACGGCATCGAGATCAGGACGCCCACGATCATCGCCCCGACTCCCGCGATGTTCAGCCGGCCGAATGCCCCCGTCGGAGTGTAGAAGTTCTCGAACGGCAGGGAGTTGCGCCCGGCCCGCTGAACCACGAAATAGTCGACGAGCAAGACCCCGACCCATGGCGTGATGTAGTACGACACCACGTGTAGGAAGAGCAGGAAGTTCGTCTGGAACTGGTCTCCCCCGAACACCACGGCGATGACCAGCCCGATGACGCCCGCGATCGAAACCGTCACCCACTGCGGCAACTTCACGTCGCAGGTCAGCGTGGCCATCGCGCCGCTGTAGAGGTTTACGGAGTTGTGCGGAATGGCCGAGAGGCCCAGGGTGAGCAGTACGACGTAGCGCAGCCAGTCCGGCATTGCCATGGAGAACGTGTCAAGCACGTCACCATCGGGTGCGAGGGTGATGAGCCCGGCTCCGAGGCACATCATCCACGTGGTCGAGGTGAACAGACCGAGCGTGGCTGCATTGAAGATCGACGACGGCTTGGTGTCTTCTGGCAGGTACCGGGAGTAGTCCGACGCATATGGCGCCCAGCTCGCCGTGTAGCCGAACACCGCGGTGAAGAGTACGAACCACGCCAGCCAGTAGTCACTGCCGGAGGCCGTGGCTTCAGTGCCTGGCCCACCCCCATGGAAGATAAGAACAATCGAGACGACGGTGAGCACGACGATGCTCAAGTTGGTGATGATCTTGCCCATTGCGTGCAGGATCCTGTATCCGAAGATCCCGATGAGGATGCTCAGCACGGCGACGACCACGACGGTGGGGACGTACGGCGTGTGGAAGAGGTCGGCGAGGGACTTGGCTCCGAGCACCGTGCCAACGCTGTAGTAGCCGATGAAGATCAGGAGCGAGAGGATCGCCGGCAGGAAGTTTCCGTAGTACCCGAACGGAGCCCGCCCCATCGGCAACTGTGGCATCCCGAGTCGGGGGCCCATCACAGCGCACAAGCCAGTGATGATCGAGCCCAGGATGTTGGCGAGAACGATCGCAGTGACGCTGCCGGTGAAGCCGAGACCAAGCGGTCCGCCGCTGGCGCCCAGGAAGATGCCCGCGAGATAGATCACGGGCGCGAACCGCACTGTGAATTGATTTCGTGGGTTGCCGTAGCGCCGGCTCGTGGGGACGTGAGCGATGCCATGCCGCTCGAGCGCCAACGTCCTGCCCGGCTTCTCCGAGGAGGGCGGCTTCCCGTGGGTCGTGGTCGTTTGCGCGCTACTGTCCTTCATCGAATTCCTCGTTTCCTAGGCAGGAGGAGGGTGTGAGGCCAATCACGCTAGGTTCGGTCTGCCTGCTTGAACATATGACCAGGAGCCAACGTCGGCGCCGGATCTTTGGCATGAGGTGCCAACAGTCGCGCTGCTAGCTGCACGTAAGCGCGACTAGGCCGGAATCAGTGGCCGCACGAAGGGTTACGACTCCGACTATGGCTACTCTTACGAAGAACGGCGGTGAGCCTTGTTAGTCCGCGCTAAAGTGACAGGCGATGAGCCAGCGTGATACCGCGGCCGAGACGACGTCGGGGCAGACCCTCACCCTTGCTGAATTGCTCGATGATGAGGTAATGGCCGGCGCCCGCCTGATAGCAGGGCGCGCCGGCCTCGGACGGGCCATCAGCGCCGTGAACGTGATGACGGTCCCCGACATCGACCGGTGGGTCAGGCAGGACGAGTTCTTGCTCGCGACCGGCTATCCCCTTCCTCGCGACGACGAGGGGCAGGGCAGGCTGCTGACAGACCTGCACCGACTCGGCCTGGCGGGAATCGGCATCAAACTCGACCGGTACATGCCCGAACTCGGTCAAGGGATGGTCGACATTGCCGAACAGCTCGGCCTACCCCTGGTCGTCATCCCCGAACACATACGGTTCGACGACATCTTGAGCAGGGCATTTGCCACGATCGTGAATCGCCAGGCCTCCGCGTTGGCGAGAGCTCAAGACATCCACCATTCCTTTCTGGAGATCACACTGTCCGGAGGCGGTCTAGCAGAGTTGGCGCGCAAGCTATCCGGTCTTCTCGGCGATGCGAGCGTCGTGATCACAGATCCTCAGGGGACCGTGCTCACCCTCGCGGGAGATGAGGCTCCGTTGGCAAATTTGCAATTGCTGACATCAGACTCGGTCGATGTCATGCGGCTGGGCTCAGCTGACATCCACACGGATGAGGCCACGGGGAAGCGCTGGGCTTCGCGTGAGATTCGTGCGGGCCGGCTCCACCACGGTTTCGTGATCGCTGTCGAAGCGGACAGGGCGTTAGGCGAGTTCAGCATGGTGGCCGTTGAGCAAGCTGCGATCGTGGCAGCACTCGAGGTGACGCGAGACCTGGCCGTTGGCGCCGTGGAGCGCCGCTTCGCATCCAATGCGCTGTTCGAGCTGATTACCGGCAGCGACTTCGAGTCCGAGGAGTACGCCACCTTGGGCTCGGGCTTCGGGTGGGACCTCGAGCGGGACATCGTCGTACTTGTGGGCCGGAAGGAAGGCACCTCCGACGAATCCCGCCGCAGCAAACGTGAGTCCCGGGTGGCCGACGAGCGGGCCATTGAGTTCTGGGCCTCCGCGGTGCGGAGCAGGGACCGGTTAGCGGCGGCCGCCGGCCTTGGCTCCGAACTGGTCGCAGTCATCGGAGCCGACAAGGACGTGCTCGCCATCGCGCGCTCGGTGCAGGCTGAGGTCGCACAGTACGCGCACGGCGAGTACGCCATCGGCGTCAGCCGCAATTACCAAGGGCCGGATGGAATCTCGGGCGCCTATCAGGAGGCTCGCGCCGCTCTGCGGTTGGGTCACCGGGTGTCGGGAACGAGTGCAGTGACGGCGTACGGCGAGCTCGGCCTGTTCAGGCTGCTCGCGCAGGTCGGCGACGAGGACCTTCGCACGTTCGCCGAGGAGACCCTCGGACCGCTCATGCGCCTCAGCGACCCCGAGCGGTCGGAAATGCTCCGCACCTTGGAGACGCTCATCGAACACAACATGAACATGGCCGAGTCGGCGCGTCACCTGCACTACCACTACAACACGCTGCGCTACCGACTCGCCAAACTCGAGCGGCTCCTCGGCCCATTCAGCACGAGCACGCCTGCCGCCATCCAAGTGGGCGTCGCGTTGCAGATAACCGAGATGCAGCGCAATCTTGCGCACCGCCCAAAGTGACAGCGCGCGAACCAGTCCCACCGATTTCTCCTGGGGTCCGATCGTTGCTCAGGATGGCGAGTGATCGGGATAAGCGCAAGCCGACTTAGCCGGAGACGCCGCTGCCGCACGACGCCGCTCGGGTCGCGGAGACGATCGGCCCGAGGCCGAAAAGCTCTGCCGCCTCGGCGGTGTCACCCACACAGGCGAACACATGGCTCATGCACATCAGGGCAGCGTCTTGACGCTCCGGAGACGTCGCGTCCACCGCATCGCGCAACACATAGCACCGATAATCGTGATTGCGGGCAGACAGAACGGACGACAGGACGCAGATATCGGTGCAGACCCCCGCGAAGATGAGGTTCTCAACCTTCAGCCCGCGTAGGAGCAGATCCAGCTCCGTCCCGAGAAAGGCGTCATAGCGGCGCTTGGCCGAGATGACGAAGTCTCCCGTCTGCGGCTCCAAGCCCGCGACAATGTAAGGGCC
>JAJKIB010000521.1 GCA_021154745.1 Mycobacterium sp. | reverse complement strand
GTCCCAATCGACATCGCCGTCGCCGATCTTGAGGTGCTGATGCACCCGCGCCGGGCTGCCCGGCGGATTCGTGATGTAACGCAGGCCGTGGCTGCGGCGGTGGTCCATCGTATCGGCGACGTGCACCAGCCGCAGCTTTTCGCCTGCGGCGCTCATGATTTCGGTCATGTTGCCGCCCATGTGATAGCCGTGGCAGGCGACATAGACCATGCCGATGTTGGCCGAGTTGACGCCGCGGATGATCCGCAGGGCCTCCAGCCCGTCCTCGACGAAATCGTCGGGGTGCGGGTCGATGCGCACGTCGATGCCCTCGCGTTCGAAAATCGGCACCAGTTCCTCCATCGAGCGGAAGAACGCCCGCTCCGACTCTTCGGCGCGTTCGGGGCGTCCGGAGAACTCGGTGTTGATCACGTTGACGCCGAGGTCGACGGTGATCTGAATGACGCGTTTCCAGTTGCGCACTGCGGCCTCGCGGGCGTCCTCGTCGGGGCCCGACCAGCGCAGCACGGGCAGCACCGACGCGATGCCAACACCCGCGTCGGCGCACGCCTTGCGGAACTTGGCCACCAGCGCGTCGTCGGCGCGAGGGTGGTTGAAAAACGGGATGAAGTTCCGGTGCGGCGTCAGCTGAAGGTACTCGTAGCCCAAATCCGCTACCACCCGCGGGAAATCGAGCAGCTCGTAGTCATGGTGAAAGGGCGTGGGATCCAACGCGATTTTCATCAGGCACCAACCTTGTCCGCAAGCTCGACCGCGACGCGCTCGCCAGACTCCAGCGACCGCACGCCTGCTTCGCACACCGCCGCGGCTGCGTAGCCGTCCCACGCGGTCGGTCCGTCGACATTGACGCCGGACCTGACCGCATCGACCCACCGCTGCACCTCGATGTCGTAAGCGGTGCCGAACCTTTCCCGGAAGCCGGGCGTGATTCGGCCGCCCCAGGTGCCGGGGGCTGACTTGCGGACCAACCCGATGTCGAGACCGATTGTGGCGCTGCCCAGTTCACCGACGACCTCGGTACGTACCTCGTAGGCCACACCGGTGGTGACGAACACCTCGACGTCGATGTGCCGGCCGCTGACCGTCTGAAAGATCGCTATCTGCGGGTCCTGCAACCCTCGCGGTGCACCCCGGTTCGACATCGGCCGGATGATCTGCACCGACGCGATCTCCTCTCCCAGCAGGAAGCGTGTCACATCGACCTCGTGCACCAGCGAGTCCCTGACCACCATCGCGGAGTCGAAACTCGGTGGCACCGTAGGGTTGCGGTGCGCGCAGTGCATCACCAGCGGCTGGCCCAGATCCCCACCGTCGATGAGTGCCTTCAGTTGCTGGTACTCCGGATCGAAGCGGCGCATGAAGCCGACCTGGATCAGCGGTGTGCCCAGCGCCGCCTCCTGGCGCGCCACCTCGAGCGAGGATGCGGAATCCGTCGTCAGCGGCTTCTCGCATAGCACCGGCTTGCCCTGTTCGAGGCAGGCCAACAGTTGCTTTTCATGCGTCGGACCCGGTGTGGCGAGCAGTATCGCGTCGACATCGTCGTCCCCGATTGCGTCGAACGGGTCGTTGGCCACTCGGGCCCCGGGCACCGCGGCCGCGACTTCCGCTGCCTTCTCCGGCAGGTAGTCGTTGACGACGGCGACTCGTGCGCCACTGATTCGGCTCGTGATGCGGGCGACGTGGTCGGCACCCATCATGCCGACGCCCAGCACGGCAATACGCAGATCTGACATGGTCTTTGACGCTCCTAGAACTTCACCGACGGCACGCCGCACGACCCGAGGTAGCGGCGGGTGCGCGCAGCGATGGGCAGCGGCTGATCGGGATCACACGGGTACATGTCCTGCTCGACGATCGCGAACACGTCGATGCCGAGCTTTTCGATGGCCTCGAGCAGTGGCGGCATCTCCGGGATGCCCCTGGGTGGTTCGATCATCGCGCCGAGCTTGACCGCCTCGCCGAACGGCAGGTCCTCTGCCTCGACCTTGGCGCGCACCTCGGGATCGACCTGCTTGAGATGCAAGTATCCGATGCGATCGGGTGCACGGTTGACGATCGCGAGGTTGTCGCCGCCGCAGTAGCTGATGTGGCCGGTGTCCAGACACAGGTTCACGAACTCGGAATCCGTGCCGTCCAGGAAGCGGTAGACGTTGTCTTCGGTGTCGACGTGGCTGTCGGCATGCGGGTGGTATTGGGCTCGCACGCCGTACTTTTCGAACATCGCCTTGCCGAGGTCATTCATGCCGCCGGTCTTCTTCTTCCACTGGTCGGCCGTGAGGTTGCGGTCCTCGAGCACCTCGCCGGTGGCCGGGTCGCGCCACATCTCAGGAATGACAACGACGTGCTTGCCGCCGACCGCGGCGGTCAACTTCGCCACGTCCTCGATCTGCTTCCAAACTGAGTTCCATGCCTCATCTCCACGGGATTCGGCCTGGTGCAGATGCTCGAACACCGTTCCCGCGGACAGTTTCAGGCCGCGGGACTCGAGTTCCTCAGACAGCTTCTGCGGGTCGGTGGGCAGGTAGCCGTACGGCCCCAACTCGATCCACTGGTAGCCGGAGTCGGCAACCTCGTCGAGGAAGCGGGTGTACGGCGTCTGGTTTGGGTCGTCGGGGAACCACACGCCCCACGAGTCGGGCGCTGAGCCGACGAGAATGGTGCTCATCTGGTGGTAATCCTTTCCTGTCTAGCTGTCGGCGGGTCGCACCAGCGGACGCTGGATTTTCTTCCACTCGGCGTATGTCTGGTAAGCCGCGCGAGTGGACTCCAGGGCCGAAACCTGGCTCACCGGAACGTCCCACCACGACTGGCTGTCCGGCGCATACACCAGCGGATCGGTCTCGACGTGGATGACGGTGGTGTGCTCGTTGGCCTTGGCCACCTTGACCGCGTCGGTGAACTCGGCGGCGGTCGTCACCCGGATCACCTCGGCCCCCAGGCTGGCGGCGTTGGCCGCCAGGTCGACCGGCAGCTTGGCGCCGTCCAGCCGCCCATCGTCGGTGCGGTAACGGTAGGAGGTGCCGAATCGCTGCGATCCCAACGACTCCGACAACGAGCCGATCGACGCGAAGCCGTGGTTCTGCACGAGCACCACGATGACCTTCACACCCTCTTGAACCGCGGTGACCAGTTCGGTCGCCATCATCAGATACGAGCCGTCGCCGACCATGATGAAGACGTCGCGGTCGGGGCTGGCCATTCTGATACCGATGCCGCCGGCAACCTCGTAGCCCATGCAGGAGTAGCCGTATTCGACGTGGTAGCCCTTGCGTTCGCGGGTGCGCCACAGCTTGTGCAAGTCGCCCGGCATCGAACCGGCCGCGCACACCACCACATCGCGGGGATCTGAGAGCGTGTTGGCCAGCCCGATCACCTGGCTCTGGTTCAGCGCGCTGCCGTCGTCGTTCACCCGGTATGCCGCCGAGACCGTCGCATCCCATTCCTGGGCGAGTTCGGCTGTGCGCGCGCGGTATTCGTCGCTTACCGAGTAATCGCCCAGCGTCGCCGACAGGGCATCGAGCGCCTCTCGCGCATCGGCAACGACGGACATTCCGCCCTGTTTGACGGCGTCGAAGGACGCGACGTTGATGTTGACGAACCGCACATCCGGGTTGTTGAACGCGGTGCGTGACGCGCTGGTGAAATCGCTGTAGCGAGTGCCGATCCCGATCACCACGTCGGCCTCGGCGGCCAGCGCATTGGCGGCCGTCGTGCCGGTCGAACCGATCGCACCGACCGACTGCGGGTGGTCGTAGCGCAGCGATCCCTTGCCGGCCTGGGTCTCGGACACCGGGATGCCGGTCTTCTCAACGAACGCCGCCAATGCGTCGTTGGCGTCGGAGTAGATCACGCCGCCGCCGGCCACGATCAACGGACGCTGCGCGGACCGGATCATCTCGGCGGCCCTTGCGATCACCGAGCGTTCGGGCACCGTTCGGGCGATGTGCCAAGTCCGTTCGGCGAACAACGATTCCGGCCAGTCGAACGCCTCGGCCTGCACATCCTGGGGCAGCGCGATCGTGGCTGCGCCCGTTTCGACCGGATCGGTGAGCACCCGCATCGCCCCCAGCAGTGCCGACGGCAACTGTTCGGGGCGCCACACCCGGTCGAAGAAGCGTGACAACGGCTTGAACGCGTCGTTCACGGTCAGCTCAGCGTCGTTGGGTGCTTCGAGCTGTTGCAGGACGGGCGCGCTGACCCGGGTGGCAAAGGTGTCCGACGGCAGCAGAATCACCGGCAGCCGGTTGATGGTGGCCAGCGCCGCACCGGTCAGCATGTTGGTCGATCCGGGGCCGATGCTCGCGGTCACCGCCCACGCCTGCAAGCGGTCCTTCTGTCGTGTATAGGCTGCGGCGCTGTGCACCATGGCTTGCTCGTTGCGGCCCAACACATATCGCAGCGCCGGCTCGGTGCCCGCCTCCGCCGCCTGGACCTCGGCCTCCAGCAGCGCCTGGCCGATACCGGCCACATTCCCGTGGCCGAAAATGCCGAAGCAGCCGGCGAAGAACTTGGCACGCTCACCGTCGCGCTCGACGTACTGGTTGGCGAGGAACCGAATTGTGGCCTGGGCGACGGTGAGCCGCACAGTCGGCTCCCTGTCGGGTGTCTTGAATGTGGTTGCTTTGGAGACCACGTCACACTCCTCGTGATCGCAGGGGCAGCCGGGGGTCGACGTCCTGGTGGTCCCAGGTGCCGCGCAGCCAGGCGTGTTCGGGATCATCGACGATCCTCCAGGCCCGTTCCTCGCCGGGGCCCGCCATCACATTCAGGTAGTACATGTGATATCCGGGCGCCGCGACGGACGGACCGTGGTAGCCGTGCGGGACGAGGACGACGTCGCCGCTGCGGACCTCCTCGAGCACCTCGATCGGGCGCTCGGGAGTGCCGTACACCCGGTGATAGCCGAACCCGCGGGAATCGTCTGGGCCCGAGTCGATCTCGAAGTAGTAGATCTCCTCCAGCGCCGATTCGACGGGCGAGTTCTCGTCGTGCTTGTGCGCCGGATAGCTCGACCAGTTGCCGCCGGGAGTGATCACTTCGCATGCGATCAACGAGTCCGCCTCGAAAACCCCTGCGGTGCCGAAGTTGTGCACCTGCCGGCTGCAGTTGCCGGTGCCGCGAAGTTCGACGGGCACGTCGGCGGCGGCCACGCGGCGGTTGGGCAGTTGCCGCACGGCTCGGGCGCCGCAGATCGCGAAGCGGCCTTCACCGCGCAGGGTGTAGCCCTGGCCGGTGCCGATATAGACCATGTCAGCCGGACCGTCGAAAACCGATGCCCGCGGGGACAGTTCGAACGCCTCGTTATCAGCCTCGACGGTTCCCTGGCCGGACAGCGGCAGGATCATCACCTCGGTGTCGCCGGTGTCCAGCGTGAGCTCGCGGGGCGACTCCAGCTCCACCACCTTGAGGCTGGCCTCGGTCCAGCCGGCCGACTCGGGGGTGACGTCAACCGTGAACGGGGGAGTGGCGCTGCGCGCGGGAATGTAGAACTTGCTGTACATGGGTCACCTCACCATCGAGACGGCCGTCGCGACCGCCGAACTGACATCGTCGTCGGCCGGGTAGAGCAGTGTGCGGCCGACGATGAGGCCGCGCACCGACGGCAGCCCCAGCGCCTTCTCCCAGCTGGCGAAGGCTTCGTCGGGATCGGCGGGGTCACCGCCGAGCAGCAGGGTCGGCAGCGTCGTCGACTCCATCACCCGGTCCATCTCGTCGACCACGGGCAGCTTCATCCAGGTGTACGCCGACGTGGAGCCGAGTCCCTGCCCGATGTGGATCGACTTGATCACGGCATCGGGGGACAGGTCGTTGCGGACCTTGCCGTCGGCCCGCCTCGACATGAACGGCTCGACCATGGCGATGAGGCCATGTGACGCGAGCTCATCGATGGCGCGTGCACATGCCTCGAGGGTGGCGACGGTGCCAGGATCGTCGAGATCGATGCGGCACAACATCTTTCCACCGTTCATTCGCGCTGCCGCGGTGGCTGCGGCGGTGGCTGCGGTCATCCTGTCGTCGAGCTCGAACTGCGCGCCGGCCAGGCCGCCGCGGTTCATCGACGAGAACACCACCTTGTCCTCCAACGCGCCGAGCAGCAGCAGGTCGTCGAGGATGTCGGCGGTGGCGAGCACGCCGTCCACGCCGGGGTCGGCGAGCGCGGCGCGCAGCCGGTCGAGCAGGTCGGTGCGGCTGTTCATCGCTGTGGGCCGCGAACCTACCGCGAGCGCGCCGCGGGCGGGATGGTCGGCGGCGACGATCATCAACCTGCCGTTGCCGCGCACGGTCGGCCGGGTGGTGCGGTTCTGCCACGCGCGGCCGATCGCGCCGGGATCGGTTGCGCGCAGCTCGGTGATCTCGGTGTAATCAGTGCAGATCGGGTCAGACATTGACGGCCTCCACCGCGGCCTGCTCAGCGAGTTCGGCCACCTCCACGGCTGTTGGCATCGCCGTCGAGCACTCCAGCCGCGACGCGACAATGGCGCCTGCGGCGTTGGCGTAGCGCAGCGTCTTCTCCAGCGGCCAGCCGTGCAGCAGCCCGTGGCAGAGGCTGCCGCCGAACGCGTCACCCGCGCCGAGGCCGTTGACCACGTCGACATCGTTGGGCGCCACCATCACCGACGAGTGGCGCGTTTTGCCGAGCACGCCGCGTGGCCCCTGCTTGACGATCGCCAACTCGACACCGAGGTCAAGCAGCGCGTCGGCGGCCTTGCGCGGGTTGTGTTCACCGACGGCGATCTCGCACTCCTCACGGTTGCCGACCGCCACCGTCACGTGCTGCAGGGCACGCTGGATCTGTTCGGTGGCCGCGGCGGGAGACTCCCAGAACATCGGCCGGTAGTCGAGGTCCAGCACCGTGAACGTAGCCCGCTGGCGCGTCTCCCAGGCGGCGAAATGCGCGCTGCGGCTTGGCTCCTCGGACAACCCCGTCACCGTCGACCAGTACAGGCGCGCGGACCGAACCGCGTCGGTGTCGATCTCGTCTGGGCGGACCTGGAGGTCCGGCGCGCTGGGCCGCCGATAGAAGTACAGCGGAAAATTGTCCGGCGGGAAGATCTCGCAGAACGTGACGGGCGTCGGGTACTCGCCGTGCGTCGACACGTAGCGGTTGTCGACTCCGAGGTCGGCCAGCTCGTCGCGCACGAAGGCGCCGAACGGGTCGTCGCCGACGCCGGAGATGAGCGCCGCGCGGTTGCCCAACCGCGCCGCGGCCACCGTGACATTGGCGGCGCTGCCGCCCAGGAACTTCCCGAACGTGTCGACGTCTTCGAGGCCGACGCCGATCTGCAGGGGATAGATGTCGACGCCGCAGCGCCCGATGGCGAGGACGTCAAATGGCTGCGTGGTACTCAATGTCAGCCTTCCGAAGTTTGGGGTGATCGACTCGGTATCGAGAGTGCCCCGTATCACTTGGCGCTGTCAATACTTTGTCCTGACATTCTATCTTTCGATCATACGATGTTAGGATGCAGCTACTGTTCATCTGGTCGGACGCGAGATCGGAGACGACGTGCCCCTGACCGTGGAGCTCGACAGGTCCAGCCCTGTCCCCCTCTACTATCAGCTCGCGCAAGCGATCGAGGCTGCGATCCGCGACGGTGAGCTGGCGCCCGGCGACCGCTTCGAAAACGAACTGGCGCTGGCAAAGCGGCTCACGTTGTCGCGACCTACCACTCGCCGCGCCATCCAGGAACTCGTCGACAAAGGTCTGCTCGTGCGAAAGCGCGGAGTCGGCACGCAGGTGGTCCAGAATCCGGTGCACCGCCGGGTCGAATTGACCAGTCTGTTCGACGACCTCGCCCGCGCCGGCCAGGAGCCGACCACGAAACTGCTCGACTACCAAGTCGGTCCGCCCGACGAAGAGGTCGCCCGCGAGCTCAGCCTGGCCGCCGATCGCGAGATCGTGTCGATTCTCCGGCTTCGATGCGCCAACGGGGAGCCACTGGCCGTGATGATCAATCACCTGCCCGTCGAGATTGCACCCGACGCCGACGAACTGGAGAGCAACGGGCTGTACCAGTCGCTGCGCGCCCGGGGTGTGCACATTCGACTGGCGCGCCAACGAATTGGCGCGCGCGGCGCCACCCGCTCGGAGGCCCGGCTGCTCGACGAGAAACCCAACGCGCCGTTGCTGACCATGGCGCGCACGGCGTTCGACGACTCCGGCACCGCGGTCGAATTCGGCAACCATTGCTACCGCGCGTCTCGCTACTACTTCGACACCACGCTCGTCGACCGCTAGCACCGAACGTTCCCGTCCCGCGGGGCACCGGTGGTGCCGCGGACGACGAGCTTGGGCTCCAGGACGACGTCGGCAGAACGTGTACGGCGCTGCTCGAGCATCTCCACGGCCGACTCGACGGAGTCGCGCGCGATGGACGCGGCGTCCTGATGAACCGTTGTCAGATCGATGCGGGGGTTGTCCGAAAGGTGGCTGTCGTCGTAGCCGATCAACGAAAGCTCGCCGGGCACTTGGACTCCCGCGCGGGTGAACACGTCCAGCAGTCCGAGCGCGCATCGGTCGTTTCCTGCAAGCACCGCTGTCGGCAACGTAGGTTCGGCCAGCATTGTGCGGGCCGCGGACGCGCCGGCCTCCTCGTTGTGTGCGCCGGGAATCACTTTGGCGTGGGCCGAGAGGCCGTGACTACGCATCGCTGTTCGGTAGGCGCGACGACGATCGGCCGAGCCGGGATCGGTGCCCCCGTCGACATGATGGATGTCGCGGTGACCGAGTT
>JAJKIB010000520.1 GCA_021154745.1 Mycobacterium sp. | reverse complement strand
TTGAATACTCGGTTGCGGACCCGCGCCCGCGGTCCCGGGGCATCAAAGAGAACCGAACCTGCCACTACCGTGCCACCGCCAGCCGTTTACCCAGCCATCCGAAGAACAGCCCCATCGGAAGCGTCAGGATCACGAATCCGGCCATGAAGATCGCGCCGATGTAGATCAGCGCCGCCTCGTTCTCGATCATCTCCTTCATCAACAACGCCGCTTCCGCCACGCCGATCGCCGACGCAATCGTGGTGTTCTTCGTCAACGCGATCAACACCGAGCCGAGCGGGCTAACCACCGCGCGAAAAGCCTGCGGCAGGAGGACGATTCGCAGGTTCTGACTGAACGTCAACCCCAATGACCTCGCCGCCTCCGCCTGGCCCAGCGGCACCGTGTTCACCCCGGAGCGCACTGTCTCACAAACGAAAGCGGCCGTGTAGACGGTGAACCCGAGCACCGCCAGCCGGAAGTTGCTGTCGTCGATCGACGTCAGCGACTTCGAATTGACCAGCGTGATACCAAGCGTCTGAGCCAACCCGAACGAGCAGAACAGGATGATCAACGTCAACGGTGTGTTGCGCACCACGTTGACGTAGCCCGTCCCAATCCAGTTGAGCATCGGCACCGGTGAGAGCCGGAACGCAGCCAGCAGCGTCCCAAGGATGAGTGCTCCGACGGCCGAGAACACCGTCAACTGGATGGTTGTCCAGAACGCCTCGAAGATCTGGCTCTGGTACTTGCTGAACAGCTCCACGTCGGCGGGTTACCGCTTACTTGTCGACTGGCGGCGGTGCCGGCGCGGTGATACCTGCGGGGCCGAGGTTCTTGTCCCACGCCGCCTTCCAGGCTCCGTCCTGCTCCATCTTCGTGATCGCGTCGTTGATCTTGGTCCGCAGGTCCGTGTCGCCCTTCTTCAGGCCGATGCCGTAGCGCTCCTCTGAAAACGTCCCGCCGACCACCTTGAACGCGCCGGGGGTCTGAGCCGCGTAGCCGGCCAGGATCACCTGGTCGGTGGTGACCGCGTCGATCGCACCATTCTTCAGCGCCTCGACGCATGCCGAATAGGTGTCGTACTGCTGTAGCTGGACGCCGGGGTACTTGTCCTTGATGCGCTGTGCGGGTGTGGAACCCGACACCGAGCACAGCTTCTTGTTGTTCTGCAGCGACTCGGGGCCGGTGATGTCCGTGTTGTCCGCGCGCACCAGCAGGCTCTGCCCGGTGATCAGGTACGGTCCGGCGAAGTCGACCTTCTCCTTGCGCGCATCGGTGATCGAGTACGTCGCGGCGATGAACTTGACCTGATCGTTCTGGATCAGCGTCTCACGCTGCCCGGACGGGGATTCCTTCCACTCGATCTTGTCTTCGCCGTATCCGAGTTCCTTGGCGACGTACTTCGCGACATCGACGTCGAAACCGCTCATCGTGCCGTCGGGATTCTTCAGGCCAAGGCCCGGTTGATCGAACTTGGTTCCGATGACGATCTTGTCGCCACCGCCGCCCCCGCCGCCGCAAGCAATGGCCGAGAATGGCAGCGCGATGGCGAGCGCGACGGCAGCTGCGACGCGCACTGAGATGGACCGCATGGTTTTCAGTTCCTTTCGCGGGGATTGAACTCTGTCAGTGCTTGAGAATCTTGCTGAGGAAGTCCTTGGCACGGTCGGTCTGCGGGTTTTCGAAGAACTCGGACGGTGCAGAAGCTTCGACAATCGCACCCTCCGCCATGAACACCACCCGATTCGCGGCACCACGCGCGAACCCCATTTCGTGCGTGACCACGACCATGGTCATGCCTTCCTTGGCTAGCGAGGTCATGACGTTCAGCACCTCGCTGATCATCTCGGGGTCCAGCGCACTGGTCGGCTCGTCGAACAGCATCACCTTCGGGTTCATCGCCAGCGACCGGGCGATCGCCACCCGCTGCTGCTGGCCGCCCGACAGCTGCGCCGGATACTTGTCGGCCTGATTCGCCACGCCGACCCGCTCCAACAGCTCCATGGCCTTCTGACGCGCCTTGTCCTTGGAGACCTTGCGCACCTTCATCGGCGCCAGCATCACGTTGTCCACGATTGTCTTGTGCGCGAATAAGTTGAACGACTGGAACACCATTCCCACATCGGAACGCAACTGCGCAAGCTTGCGCCCCTCGGCGGGCAGCACTTCGCCGTCGATCGCGATCGTGCCGTCGTCAATGGGTTCAAGCCGATTGATGGTGCGGCACAACGTCGACTTGCCCGAGCCCGACGGCCCGAGTACGACGATCACCTGGCCGCGATCCACTTCCAGGTTGATGTCCTTGAGCACATGCAGGCTGCCGAAATGCTTGTTGACCCGCTGTATCGAGATCATTGGCACGCCTGACGGAGTCGAATCGACCTCTTTCACATCAGACCCCGTGGTCTCCATGGGTGCAGACCTTACCCAGGGAACGCCCAGCTTGCCTGGAACTCGCGAATCCACTCGGATCGCCGCGCGCAGCGCTCCGTACCATGGGGCCGTGACTTCGATGGTGACGCAGGAGGCGAACGCCGACACTGGTGTTCGCCAGGCCGCGCCTGTCGGCTCCTCGCGCGAGCGCTCGTCGCAGCGCACCTATCAGGTCCGCACGTACGGCTGCCAGATGAATGTGCACGACTCCGAACGCCTGGCCGGGTTGCTGGAAGCCGCCGGCTACCAGCGCGCGGCCGACGGAACAGACGCCGACGTCGTCGTATTCAACACATGCGCGGTCCGCGAGAACGCCGACAACAAGCTGTACGGCAACCTCAGCCACCTCGCGCCGCGCAGGCAGGCCGAGCCCGACATGCAGATCGCCGTGGGCGGCTGCCTGGCGCAGAAGGACCGCGACACCGTCCTGAAGAAGGCCCCATGGGTGGACGTGGTGTTCGGCACCCACAACATCGGTTCGCTGCCGGCACTGCTCGACCGTGCACGTCACAATCGCAAAGCTCAGGTCGAAATCGTCGAGGCGCTGGAGGAATTCCCGTCCGCGCTGCCGGCCGCGCGCGAATCTGCTTACGCGGCATGGGTTTCGATCTCCGTCGGCTGCAACAACAACTGCACGTTCTGCATCGTGCCCGCGCTGCGCGGCAAGGAGGTCGACCGCAGGCCGGGCGACGTGCTGGCCGAAGTGCAATCGCTCGTCGACCAGGGCGTGCTGGAGGTGACTCTGCTGGGTCAGAACGTCAACGCCTACGGTGTCTCCTTTGCCGACTCTGATCAGCCCCGTGATCGCGGCGCATTCGCCAAGCTGCTGCGCGCGTGCGGGCGCATCGATGGTCTGGAGCGGGTGCGGTTCACCTCGCCGCACCCCGCCGAGTTCACCGACGATGTGATCGAGGCGATGGCCGAAACGCCGAATGTGTGTCCCACGCTGCACATGCCGCTGCAGTCAGGCTCCGATCGGATGCTGCGGGCCATGCGTCGGTCCTACCGCGCCGAGAAATATCTCGGCATCGTCGACCGTGTCCGGGCGGTCATCCCGCACGCCGCCATCACCACCGACCTCATCGTCGGGTTCCCCGGCGAAACCGAAGCAGACTTCCAGGCCACGCTCGACGTGGCGGCGCAGGCGCGGTTCTCGAGCGCGTTCACTTTCCATTACTCCAAGCGTCCCGGCACGCCGGCCGCCGAGCTTGACGGGCAGCTCCCGAAAGCCGTTGTGCAAGAACGCTATCAGCGGCTGATCGATCTCCAGGAACGCATCTCGCTGGAGGAGAACGCCGCGCAGATCGGGCGCACCGTCGAACTGCTTGTGGCCACGGGCGAAGGGCGCAAGGACGCGAGCACCGCACGCATGTCCGGCCGGGCCCGCGACGGTCGGTTGGTGCACTTCGATCCGGCGGGCCTCGATATCCGGCCCGGCGACATCGTCACCACTACCGTGACCGGCGCCGCGCCGCACCACCTGATCGCCGATGGCGACCTGCATGCTCACCGGCGCACCAGGGCCGGCGACGCTCACGCGGCGGGGCGCAAGCCCCGCACAGGTATCGGCCTCGGCATGCCCGGCATCGGTGTCCCGGCGCCGCAGCCGACCTCGTCCGGGTGTGCCCGGTGACCGCAGGTAAAGAGAACAACGGCCAGTTCGAAGAGTTCAAGGGCGATATCGAGGCTGCCGAACGCCGGGTGGCGCGTGAAATCGACCCTGGCGCACGAGCATTGGTAATCGCTATCGCGGTGTTTGTGCTGCTGTTGAGCTTCGTGTTGCCGCACACCGGCGACACCAAGGGCTGGGATGTGCTGGTCGGCGACGACGCGGCGATCCGCAACGGCATCGCACTGCCGTCCCGGGTGTTCTGTTGGCTGGCCATAGTGTTCGGGGTCGGCTTCTCGATGCTGGCGCTGCTGACCCGCCGATGGGGCCTGGCGTGGATCGCGCTGGCCGGCTCCACGGTGGCGTCCTTTACGGGGCTGCTGGCGGTGTGGTCGCGACAGACCGCGCCCGCGCACCACCCGGGGCCGGGCATCGGGCTGATCATCGCGTGGCTCACGGTGATCGTGCTGGCCGTGACCTGGGCGCGTGCGGTGTGGGCGCGCACCGCGCTGCAGCTCGCGGCCGAGGAAGAACGCCGCAGGCAGGCCGCCGAACGGCAGAACAAAGGTTTGCTGGACACCTTCGAGGACAACACCGACAACGACACCGGCGATGACGCGACAGGGGCGGAGAAGCCCTAACGCCTACCCAGCGCCTCGGCCGCCGCGTCGGCCCACTGGCGCCACTGCTCGGCGTTGGCTCGCGCCTCCTCGGCGTCCTTGTCCCGCCCAGCTGCCGCGGCTTTCTCGGCCTGCCGCTCGTATTGCTCTGCGCGAGTGCGGAATTGATCCGCCCTGGCCTTCGCTTCTGGATCGACGCCTCCTGACGGCGTGTCGCGCACCTTCTTCTCCACCGCGCGCAGCCGTCGCTCCAGCTCGGCGCCCCGCTCGCGCGGCACCTTGCCGATCGCGTCCCATCTGTCGCCGATCGCGCGCAGCGCCGCCCGCGCCGCCTCCAGATCCGAGGTGTCGACCTTTTCGGCCTCGGCGAGCAGCTTCTCCTTGGCTTCGGCGTTCGCCCGGAACTCGGCGTCGCGCTCGGAGCTGGCGGCGTTGCGGGCGGAAAAGAAGGTGTCTTGTGCGGACTTGAACCGCTGCCACAGCGCGTCGTCGACATCCTTGGCCGCGCGCCCGGCCGCCTTCCATTCCGTCAACAGGTCACGGAATGTCGCGCTGGTCGCGCCCCAGTCCGTCGAGCCGGACAGTTCCTCGGCGCGTTCGCACAGCGCCTCCTTGGCCTGTCGGGCGCCTGCGCGTTCGCGGTCGAGCTCGGCGAAATGCGAGCCACGGCGGCGGTTGAACGTTTCACGGGCCGTCGAGTACCGCTTCCACAGCGCATCATCGGTCTTGCGGTCCAGCCCGCTGATGGTCCGCCACTCGTCGAGGATTTCTCGCAGCCGGTCGCCGGCCGCCTTCCACTGCGTGGCGTTCGTCGCAAGATCCTCGGCCTCCGCGGCCAGGGCCTCCTTGCGTGCGGTCTGCGCGGCGCGGTACTCGTCGCGCTTGGCCTTCTCGGCCTGGGCGGCTTCGTCGGCGTGCTCGACGATGGCGGTCAGGCGCGCAGCGAGCGCGTCGACATCGCCCAGCACGTGCGCCTCGGGCAGGGTTTCGGCGAGTGCAGCGGCGGCCGACTTGATCTTGCGGGCATCTCCGGTCCCTGACTCCAGCCGGCGCTCCATCAGCGCGACCTCGGTGTGCAGATCGTCGAATCGGCGGCCGAAGTGCTCGAACGCGGCCTCGGTGTCTCCGGCCTGCCACGAGCCGATGACGCGTTCACCGGCCCCGGTGATCAGCCAGACAGTGCCGTCGGGATCGACGCGGCCGAAGCGGTGCGGATCGCTCGACACCGGTGCGGCGATCGTCGGCGCCGGGTGGCCAGGGCGAGGGATGGGCCGCGGCGGTCCTGGCCGGGGAGCTGGTTTGGGGGTCGTGGACTGTCCACCCGGCTCGCTAGTCGTCATCTCCGTTACCTCGTACCCTCCGCGCGGGAATCCGCGCACCTGCCGCGCGACGCGGCGCCTGATAGCTCGAACGCTATTCAAACAGGTCGCCGCGGCCCATGCCCACGCCTTTCGCGATGCATTTGCTTACGCTCGTTCCCAACACACCTGGAGGCCGCGGATGGACAAGGCGGATATCGCCGCCCTGCTTGCCCTCGGCGCTGCGTTCTTCATCGCGATCGGCGACGTCATTCATCAGCGCTCGGCGCACGAGGTCACCGACGAACCGGTCAGCCATGTCGACCTGTTCATGCGGTTGCTGCGCGACGGCCAGTGGTGGCTGGGCAGCCTGGTCTCGGCCGCCGGATTCGGGCTGCAGGCCGCCGCGCTCGGCTTCGGCTCGGTGCTGTTGGTGCAGGCCGTACTGGTCACCTCGCTGCTGTTCGCGCTGCCGATCAGCGCTCGACTGTCGCACCGGCGGGTGACTCGGTGGGAATGGACATGGGCCGCGCTGCTCGCCGCGGCGGTCGCGGTCATCGTGACCGTCGGCAATCCGACCGCAGGGCATTCCCGGGCGTCGTTGGAGACATGGACGGCAGTGATCGCCGTGCTCGGGCCTGCCCTAGTGCTGTGCGTCGTGGGCGCGCGGATATGGTCAGGATCGGTCAGCGCGATGCTGCTGGCACTGGTGTCGGGCGCGCTGTGGGGCGTTTTTGCGGTGCTGACCAAGGGCGTGGTGGACCGCCTCGACGACGGTCTGTTGGCACTGCTGCGCACGCCCGAGCTCTATGTCTGGGCACTGGTCGCCATTGCGGGCACGGCCTGGCAGCAGTCGTCGTTCCGGGCAGGCTCACTGACCGCGTCGCTGCCGACGATGACCGTCACCGAGCCGGTGGTTGGGTCAGTGCTCGGCATCGTGGTGCTCGGGGAGACACTGCGGCCAGGGGACGCCGGCTGGCTGACGCTGATCGTCGCGGTGGCGATCATGGTGGTGGCGACGGCCGCACTGGCCCGCGGCGAGGCGGCCGGTGCCGCCAAGCAACCGGCGTGAGCATTAGTTTGGTGGCGTGCTGAGCGCCATCGCGATCATCCCGTCGGCACCCGTCATGGTCCCCGAGTTGGCCGCGAGTGCCGCCGGGGAGCTGGCCGACCTGCGGGACGCGGTCTTGGTGGCCGCGGGGTCGCTGCCGTCGAGGTGGGTCGCGGTCGGCGTCGGCGCCGCCGACGCAGTATTGGGACCTGACAGCGCTGGCACGTTCGCGGGCTACGGCGTCGACCGGCGCGTTGCGCTTTCGCCCGGCGCCGCCGACCCCCCCACCGAACTGCCGTTGTGTGCGCTGATCGCGGGTTGGGTCCGCGGCCAGGCCAAGCCCGAAGCACGAGCGCAGGCCCGGGTGTACGCGGCGGACCACGACGTCGACGCCGCATTGGCCCGCGGCCGCCGGTTGCGCATCGAGATCGGCGAGGCGGTCGATCCGATCGGCGTCCTCGTCGTCGCCGACGGTGCGCACACGCTCACCCCGTCCGCACCCGGCGGCTATGACCCCGACTCGATACCCACGCAGGCCGCGCTCGACGACGCGCTTGCCGCAGGCGATGCCGCCGCGTTGACCCGGCTGCCCGACACCATCGTCGGCCGGGTCGCCTACCAGGTGCTGGCCGGGCTGATCGAAGCGGCACCACGATCGACCAAGGAGCTCTATCGCGGAGCGCCCTACGGCGTCGGCTACTTCGTCGGCGTCTGGCAGCCATGACCCGGCCGATCGCAATCATCGGCCCGACGGGCACCGGCAAGTCGGCGCTGGCGCTGGCCGTTGCCGAACGCGTGGGCGGGGAGATCGTGAATGCCGACGCCATGCAGCTCTACCGCGGCATGGACATCGGCACCGCGAAGCTGCCGGTGTCCGAGCGTCGCGGCATCGCTCATCACCAACTCGATGTCCTCGACGTCACCGAGACGGCCACCGTCGCCCGCTACCAGCACGCCGCGGCAGCCGATATCGAGGCGATCGCCGTCCGCGGTGCGGTGCCGATCGTCGTCGGGGGATCCATGATGTACATCCAGTCGCTGCTCGACGAATGGTCATTTCCGGCGACCGACGCCGCTGTGCGGGCCAAGTGGGAGGGCCGGCTGGCCGAGATCGGCGTCGGCGCCTTGCATCAGGAGCTGGCCCGCGTCGACGCCGACGCCGCCTCCTCGATCCTGCCCACCGACGGCCGCCGCATCGTGCGGGCACTGGAGGTCGTCGAACTCACCGGACAACCTTTCGCTGCGTCGGCGCCGGTGATCGGCGCGCCGAGGTGGGACACTGCGATCGTCGGATTGGATTGGGACACTGCGCTTTTGGACGAACGATTGGCGCAGCGGACGGACAAGATGTTCGCGGACGGCCTCGTCGGCGAGGTGAAGGCGCTGCTTGACGTCGGCCTGCGCGAGGGCGTCACCGCGTCTCGCGCGCTGGGATACGCCCACGTGATCGCCGACCTCGACGAGGGCGGCGATGGGTCGGCGGCTCGCGAGCCGGCCTACTTCGGCACCCGTCGCTATGTCCGCCGCCAGCGCTCGTGGTTCCGCCGCGACCACCGCATCAGCTGGCTCGATGGCGGCGCCCCCGATAACGTCGAGGACACTCTGCGGGTGTGGCGGCACGTATCCTGAACAGGTGATCTTCGCCAAGGGCCACGGCACGCAGAACGACTTCGTGCTGTTGCCCGACCCCGACGGCCGGTTGTCGTTGACGCCGGCCGCGGTGACTGCGCTGTGCGACCGCCGCCAGGGTCTGGGCGCCGACGGGGTGCTGCGGGTGACCAAGGCCGAGGCGGCGTTGGCGGCCGGCGTGATCGACCGGCTGCCCGAGGGGGTGGCACCCGTCGACTGGTACATGGACTACCGCAACGCCGACGGATCCATCGCGCAGATGTGCGGCAACGGGGTTCGGGTGTTCGCCCACTACCTGCGGGCCAGCGGGCTCGAGAGCCGCGACGAGTTCGTCGTCGCCTCGCTGGCAGGGCCGCGTCCAGTGGTGCTGCACCAGTGGGACGACACCACCGCGGATGTCACAGTCGAAATGGGCAAGACCAACCAGCTCGGCACGGGTGAGGCGATCGTCGGGGGTCGGCCGTTCGCGGGGCTGGCCATCGATGTGGGCAACCCGCATCTGGCATGCGTCGATGCGGACCTGACCGTCGACGAACTCACGGCGCTCGACGTCGCCGCGCCGGTTTCCTTCGATCGCACGCAATTCCCCGAAGGCGTCAACGTCGAGGTTCTGACGGCCCCGCACGGTGGAGCGGTGTCGATGCGGGTACACGAGAGAGGTGTCGGAGAGACGCGATCCTGTGGCACGGGAACCGTCGCCGCCGCCGTCGCGGCGCTGGCATTCGACGGCGCGACCACGGGGGCGCTACGGGTGCGCATCCCCGGCGGAGAGGTCACGGTTGCCGTCACCGACGCCAGCAGTTATCTGCGCGGCCCCTCGGTCCTGGTGGCCCAGGGTGAGTTGTCGGAGGAATGGTGGCGCATTGCGCAGCGTTAATTCGGATGCACTAGCCGAGGTGGCCGTGCAAATCTGTAATCGCTTATGACGTATCCGGATTTTCCTCTCAACGACAGACCCAGCGCCGGTGAGCTGGCCCTCGAGGACCGCTCAGCCCTGCGCCGGGTTGCCGGGCTGTCCACCGAACTCACCGACATCTCCGAGGTCGAGTACCGCCAGCTACGGCTGGAGCGCGTCGTTCTGGTCGGTGTGTGGACCGAAGGCAGCGCCGCCGACGTCCGAGCCAGCCTGGCCGAACTTGCCGCGCTCGCCGAAACCGCGGGCTCGGAGGTGCTCGAAGGCCTGGTTCAGCGCCGCGACAAGCCCGACGCCTCGACCTACATCGGCTCGGGCAAGGCGCAGGAGCTGCGCGAGGTCGTCCTCGCCACCGGCGCCGACACCGTCATCTGCGACGGTGAGCTGAGCCCGGCCCAGCTGACAGCGCTGGAGAAGGCGGTCAAGGTCAAGGTCATCGACCGCACCGCGCTGATCCTCGACATCTTCGCCCAGCACGCCACCAGCCGAGAAGGCAAGGCGCAGGTGACGCTGGCGCAGATGGAGTACATGCTGCCCAGGCTGCGCGGTTGGGGCGAGTCGATGTCGCGGCAGGCAGGTGGCCGCGCGGGCGGCAGCGGCGGAGGCGTCGGCCTGCGCGGTCCAGGTGAGACCAAGATCGAGACCGATCGCCGGCGCATCCGTGAGCGAATGTCCAAGCTGCGCCGCGAGATCAAAGAGATGAAACAGGCCCGCGACACGCAGCGCAGCCGCAGGCTGGCCAGCGACGTGCCGTCGATCGCCATCCTCGGTTACACGAACGCAGGCAAGTCGAGCCTGTTGAATGCGCTGACCGGCGCGGGTGTGCTGGTTGAGAATTCGTTGTTCGCGACGCTCGAACCCACGACGCGGCGTGGCGAATTCGCAGACGGCCGGGCTTTCGTGCTCACCGACACAGTCGGGTTCGTGCGGCACCTGCCGACGCAGCTCGTTGAGGCGTTCCGCTCGACGTTGGAGGAAGTCGTCGACGCCGACCTGTTGGTGCATGTGGTCGACGGGTCCGACACTAAACCGCTGGCTCAGATCAACGCGGTCCGGCAGGTGGTCAACGAGGTCATTGCCGACCGTGACGGTAAGCCTGCTCCAGAGTTGTTGGTGGTGAACAAGGTTGACGCTGCAGGCGGTCTGGCGCTGGCTCAGCTGCGCCGCGCGCTGCCCGACGCAGTGTTTGTCTCCGCCCGCACCGGCGAGGGTTTGGAACGGCTGCAGCAGCGGATGGCTGAATTGATCGCCCCGACCGACACCATGGTCGACGTGACGATCCCGTACGACCGCGGCGATCTCGTCAACCGCGTGCACGCCGACGGCCGCGTCGACGCCACCGAGCACACAGCCGATGGCACCCGGATCAAGGCTCGGGTGCCGGTCCCGTTGGCCGCCAGCCTGCGGGAGTTCGCAACGTTCTGATCGGACGCGGCGACTTCGCTAGCCGTTCGGAACTAACGACAAGGCGCAAAGGCCCCGACCTTTGCGCCTTCTCGTAAGGTGGTGTCCTATGGCCGCTGCTCGGCCTCCTGACGCTTTTCGGCAGTCTTGGCTGCGGCGCGGGCGCTTTCGGCCTCCGCTTCCTTCTGCGCGGCGTTGCGCTGCGCGTCGGCCTTGTCCTGCTGAGCCTGGCCCTCGCGATACAGATCATCGCGTCCGGCAACGGCACCGGCGACCTCTTTGGCTTTACCCTTTGCACCTTCGACGACGCCCTTGATGGCTTCCTCGGGTCCGCTGTTCTTTTCGGTCATTGCCAGCCTCCTCCTGTCAGAACCGGTGGTGACAGAGAGGTTCCCCCACAATCGCCACTGGCAAACATTACGTGCATCAGTTCACATCGCGCAGACGGCACCGAGCGTGAAATCACTGCGATAAAACGGCGAAAATCTCGCAGTCAGTTCACTTTCGACGAATCGAGGACGACCGGCGGCTCATGTGCCCGCACCGGCGGCAGCGTCCCGGTGAACTTCTCCACCTGCACCAGTACATGCGCGCCGGTGCAGCCCTGCGCCAGTGACGACGTGCCTGCATCGTCGGTGAGCACGTTCGGATTGCCGTGCACACACATGGCATCCGGGTCGGCGGGGTCGGCCGGGTCGAACCAGGCGCCGGTCGACAGTTGCACCACATCCCGGCGCAGCCGATCGTCAACCACCACGCCGGCCAGGCAGGCGCCACGGTCGTTGAAGATACGCGCCACGTCTCCGTCGACGAGTCCGCGTGCCTGGGCGTCGACCGGATGCATCCGGATCGGTTCGCGCCCTTGCACTTTCGAACCCTGGCTGACGGCACCGATGTCGAGCTGGCTGTGCAGCCGCGTCGCCGGCTGGTTCGCCAGCAGGTGCAGCGGATAGCGGACCGCCCTTGACCCGCCAAGCCATTCGGACGGCTCGAACCATGTCGGATGACCCACACAATCGTCGTAGCCGAATCCGTCGATGTCGTCCGAGAAGATCTCGATGCGCCCACTGGGGGTGTTCAGCCGGTGAGCCTTCGGATCGGTCCGGAAGTCGGCCAGCAGCGTCAGCCCGTTCTCGGTGGGCAACGGCAACCGCCCCCGCCGCCAGAACGCCTCGAACGTCGGCACCGCGAAATCCAGTCCGGCGGCCCACTTCTCGTACATGTGCGCAAGCCACTGCCGCGCGGTGCGGCCTTCGGTGAACTGATCGCCGAACCCGAGTGTCTCGGCCAGTGCCGCGAATGTCGTGTAGTCGTCCCGAGATTGCGCGTACGGCTCGGTCAGCTTCGGCATGGCCATCAGCAGCGGGTCGTTGCGGGAACCGGAGTAGTCGTCGCGTTCGAATGCGGTGGTGGACGGCACGACGATGTCGGCGTGCTTGGCCATGGCCGTCCAGTACGGGTCGTGCACGACGATCGTGTCAACGCGGCCGAGCGCGCGCCGCAGCCGCGGAATGTTCTGATGGTGGTGAAACGGGTTGCCGCCGGCCCAGTACACCAACTTGATGTCGGGGTACGTCAGCCGCCGGCCGTTGTAGTCGAACGGTTCGCCGGGATGCAGCAACATATCGCTGATCGCCGCGACCGGGATGAACGTCTGCACCGGGTTCGGTCCCTGCGGCAGCTTCGGCAGGCCGAAGCGCAGCGGTGGCAATCCGGGTTCGTTCATTGATCCGTAGCCGTGTCCGAAACCGCCTCCGGGAAGCCCGATTTGGCCCAGCATCGCCGCGAGCGTCAAGCCCATCCACGGCGCCTGCTCGCCATGCCGAACCCGCTGCAGTGACCAGCTGACCGTCACCATCGTGCGTCCCGCGGCCATCCGCCGCGCCAGCGCGGTCAGATCGTCGGCCGGCAACCCGCAGATTTCCGAGGCCCACTGCGGCGATTTCGCGATGCCGTCGTCGAGGCCCAGCAGGTAGCGCTCGAAGCGGTCGTACCCGGTGCAGTAGGTGCTCAGGAAATCCCGGTCGGCCAGCGATTCCGTGGCCAGCGCGTAGGCCAACGCCAGCATGATGGCGACGTCAGTACCCGGCACCGGCGCATGCCATTCGCATTCGCCCTCAACGTCGTCGCGCAGCGGCGAAAACGACACGATGCGTCCACCGCGGTCGCGAAGGCGACGCAACGCGTCACGGGCCGGATGATCAGTGGTGCCACCGTGGTTGATCGCAGTGTTCTTCAGTGCCAGGCCGCCGAAGCACACCAGCAGATCGGTGTGTTCGACGATGACCTCCCACGCGGTGGACCGCTTGAAGAGGTCGTTGTGGGTGCCGACCACCCGCGGCATGATGACGCCGGTGGCGCCAAGACTGTAAGAATGCCGCGAAAAGGTATACCCGCCAAGCAGTTTGAGGAATCGGTGCACCTGGCTCTGGGCGTGGTGGAACCGGCCTGCGCTGGCCCAGCCGTACGAGCCGCCGTAGATTGCTTCGTTCCCGTAGGTGTCGACGACGCGCCGCAGTTCGGCCGCCAGGAGTTCGGTGAGCTCGTCCCACGAAACGGCGACGAACTCGTCGGCGCCGCGCCGCGTGGTCGGGCCCGGTCCGTCGCGCAGCCAGCCGCGCCGGACCGCAGGCGTGGCGATGCGGGAGCGATGCCGAATGGCACCGGGCAGGTTGCCGAGCAGCGGTGACGGGTCGCTGTCGCCGTCGAGCGGTGTCACGGACACGATGTCGCCGGATTCGACGCCCGCTGAAAAGCCGCCCCAATGAGTGAGGCTCGTCGGGGGGTGGGCCATGCGGCCGAGTCTAGGGCGGGTCCCCGACGATCTCCGGTTCGCGACACCCGCCCGTCGACCAACCATCCGGTTGGATGGGGTACGTTTTGCGGTAACAGCCCGTACCAGTTCCTGGAGGTCAGCCATGGGCAGCGTCGTCAAGTACGACCGCACGCTCTTCGAGCCCGAGCACGATCTGTTCCGCGAGTCCTACCGCGCGTTCCTCGACCGGCACGTGGCGCCCTATCACGAGCAATGGGAGCAGGAGAAGCTCGTCGACCGCGGCGTCTGGCTGGAGGCCGGCAAGCAGGGCTTTCTGGGCATGGCGGTGCCCGAGGAGTACGGCGGCGGCGGGAACCCCGACTTCCGCTACAACGCGATCATCGTCGAGGAGACGGTCGCAGGCCG
>JAJKIB010000519.1 GCA_021154745.1 Mycobacterium sp. | reverse complement strand
GCCCGACAGGTACAGCGGCGGCGGCTCGCTGCCGGCGTCCGGCGGGGCAAACGGCAAGGTGTCCTCCCGCGCCACCGGCACGTCCGCAAAGATCGCTGTGCCGGTGCCAGTGGCCCGCTGCCCGAAGCCATCCCAGTCGTCGAGTACCGTCACGCCTGGCTGATCGGTGGAAACCAACGCAATCACGGTCGCCCCGTCCGGATCGCTCGCCAGCACCTCGGCGTAGTCCGCGTACAGCGTGCCGGTCGTGAAGTACTTCGTGCCGTTGAGCCGAAAGCCGTCACCGTCGCGGGTGAGCCGTGTCTGCCACGTGAACTCGCCGACCGTCGTCGAACCGATCTCGGTAGAGGCGTTGCCGACAATCGCGCCACTCAAAGCCAGATCGGTCACGCGCTGCCGTTGGTTGGGATCGAGACGCAGTCGTTCCTCAACATGAGCGAAGTGGCCACGCAGTATGTGCGCGACGTTCACGTCTGCGGTCGCCAGCGCGATCACCGCTGCGAACAGCTCGCGAAGGCTTGCACCTCCGCCGCCGTCCTCCCGCGGGATCCGGAGGGCACCGAGTCGCGCTTGCTTCACGAGTTCGATTGCGGCGAACGGTCGTTCACCAGTGCGCTCCCGGTCCAGCGCACCCTCGCCGATTTCCGCGATCAGTCGCGTCAGCCGCTCGGAGCCGTACGCGAGGGGCTCAGTGGACGTCGTCATTGGGTGGCTCCCTCGGTTACTCGGCGATATTGCGCCGCACGGTGCGTCTCGGGAAGGCGCGGGCCGCGCCCGAATAGCTTGTCCCGCAAGGTCCCCTCGCTGTAGGCGGTCTTGTAGGCCCCACGCCGCTGGAGTTCGGGCACGACGTACTCGACGAAGTCGGCGAACGAGCCAGGGGTGATCACGTTGGTCAGGTTGAAGCCGTCGACGTCGGTCTCCTCGACCCACTCCTGCAAATCGTCGGCCACCTGCTCGGGTGATCCCACGGAGAACCCTCCCTCGACACCGATCGCGTGCGCATCGATGAAGTCCAGCAGCGTCCACTGACCCTGTCCGAACATCGTCACCGACGACTTCAGGTACTCGTTGTCCGTGACCGCGACCGGGTCGTCGAGGTTGAACCGCGACAGATCGCTGCCCAGCCACCCCGACCACAGCGCAAGCGCACCTTCGGAATCGATGTAGCGCCGGAAGTCGTCGTGCCGCGCCTGCGCCGCCTGTTGCGTTGCGCCGGTGACAACCACGTGACCGTTCACGATCTTCACGTCATACGGGTCGCGACCGGCGGCCACGGCACGGGCGCGAATGTCAGCCACCGCTTCCTTCAGTACCTCCTTGGTCGGGGCGCCGATGAACACCACTTCGGCGTTTTCCGCGCCGAACTGGCGCCCACGGTTGGACGCGCCGGCCTGGTACAGCACCGGTGTCCGCTGTAGCGACGGTTCGCACAGGTGGACGCCTGGGACTCGAAAGTGTCTGCCGTCATGCGCAATTGGGTGCACCTTCGCGGGGTCGGCGTACTCGGCGCGGTTAGGATCGGTGCCGACGGCGTCGTCCTCCCATGAGCCCTCCCACAGCTTGTACAGCACCTCGGTGTACTCGTCGGCGATGTCGTAACGATCCGCGTGCGGCGTGATCGTGTCGAGCCCGTGGTTGCGGGCCGCGCTCTCCAGATATCCGGTGACGATGTTCCAGCCGACGCGCCCCTTGGTGAGGTGGTCGAGTGTGGACATCCGGCGCGCGAACGAATAAGGGTGCTCGAACGACGTGGCCGCGGTGATGCCGAAGCCCAGGTGTTTCGTCGCGGCCGCCATCGCCGACACCAGAAGTAGCGGATCGTTCACCGGCACTTGGGCTCCGGCGCGCAGCGCAGCTTCTGGTCCGCCGCCGTACACGTCGTAGACGCCGAGCACGTCGGCGATGAAGAGCCCGTCGAACAGCCCCCGCTCGAGTAGCTTGGCCAGGTCGGTCCAGTAGTCGAGATCCTTGTAGCGCGCGGCCTGCGACTCCGGGTGCCGCCACGTGCCTGCGATGATGTGGGTCACACAGTTCATATCGAACGCGTTGAGGTGGATCTGTCGGGTCATGATTGGCCTCCGAGGACTGGTTGGGGCTCGGCGGCAGGCAGGCTCGCGAGCAGCTGACGGGTGTATGGGTGACGTGGTGCCTCGAATATTTCTGCGGCCGTGCCGGATTCGACAACCCGGCCGTCGCGCATCACCAGCACCCGGTCGGCGACGTGGTGGATGACGCCCAGGTCGTGGGAGATGAACAGATAGGACAAGCCGAGTTGCTGCTGCAGTTCGGCAAGCAGATCCAGTACCTGCGCCTGGATCGTCACGTCGAGCGCCGATACCGGTTCGTCGCAGACGATCAGCGATGGCTCCGGCGCGAGCGCACGGGCGATCGCAACGCGCTGGCGCTGCCCGCCGGACAGCAGCAACGGCCTGCGGTCGAGGTGCTCATCTTCGAGGCCGACATCTGCCAGGAGTTCCCGGGTGCGACGGCCGCGCGCTTCGGCGTCGGAATAGACGTCAGCTGGCAGCGCGTCCGCGACGATCCGGCGTACCGTCCAGCGCGGGTCGAACGATCCAAGCGGGTCCTGGTACACGACGGAGATGCGCCTGCGCCGCGGCCGTCGCTGCGCCTCGGTCGCCTCGCTCCACGGCTCCCCCGCAAGTCGCACAGTTCCCGCGTCGGGTTCGAGCAGTGCCAACGCGAGCCGTGCGGTGGTGGTCTTCCCCGAACCGGATTCGCCGACGATGCCAAGCGTCTCGCCAACGCCGATCGAGAACGAGACATCTCGTACGGCAGTTCTTTCCACATTGTCAGGGCCGCGGAATCGCTTCACCAGGCCATTGGCTTGCAGCACCACGCCGTCCGATGGAGCGTCCACCCGGCGTACCCCATGCACTTGCCGTTCCGGGAGATTCGAGAGCCTTGTGCCCTTGCGGTGCGCCGCGGGCACGGCGTCGAGTAGCGCCTGCGTATATGGATGAGTCGGCCGCTCGAGCACGTCGGCGACGGCGCCTTCCTCAACGAACACTCCGTCGCGCATCACCGCGACACGGTCCGCGAGGCGGCTCACCACGGCGAGGTCGTGGCTGATCAGAACGAGGCCGGTGCCGCGGTCCTTCATTGTCTGCAGCAGATCGAGGATTTGCGCCTGAATCGTGACGTCGAGTGCCGTCGTCGGCTCGTCGGCGATCACGATTGGTGGGTCGAGTGCAATCGCCGAGGCGATCAGTGCGCGCTGCCGCTGCCCGCCGGACAGCTCGTGCGGCAGCTGACGGGCGCGCAGCTCCGGCTCGGGCACGCCGACGGTGTTGAGCAACTCCAGCACCCGTGCGCGCCGCTTGGCGCGTCCGCCGTACCTTTGCACCCGAAGCGTCTCGGCGATTTCGGTCCCGACCGTGCGGAGGGGATCGAGCGACACGAGTGCGTCCTGCAGCACGAACCCGACTTCGCGACCCCGCACCCGCCTCCAGTCACGATCGCCGTTGTGCAGCACGGACTTTCCACGCAGTTCGAGCCGGGCAGCGCCGACGTGCGACGAGGAACCCGTCAGGCCTAGCAGTGTGCGGGCTGTGACGCTCTTCCCGGAGCCGGATTCGCCGACGATCGCGAAACATTCGCCCGGCGACACCTGAAAGGAAACGCCGCGCACCACATCCCGCCGATCGCGGCCGGCGCCGAACGCGACGGTGAGGTCATCGACGTCAAGTAGCGCTGTCATGCGAGCCGCCCTTCCAGACGCTGCTGCAGGTGACGGCCGAGCACCGTGACGGCCAGTGTGCAGCCGACGATCGCGAGGCCGGGGAACAGCTCGAGCCACCACGCCGTCGACACGAAGTCGCGGCCTGCGTCGAGCATCGCACCCCATTCCGGGGCAGGCGGCGCTACTCCCAGGCCGAGGAAGCTCAGCGACGACGCCCAAACGATCGACTGGCCGACGCCCATCGTCGCGAGCACCACCAGCGGCCGCATCGCGTTCGGAAAGACATGGTGCGCGATGATCCGCCTTGGCTGGTGCCCCAAAGCTCTTGCGGCACTGACGTAATCGGAGCCCTTGACCGCGATCACCTGGCCGCGCACCATCCACGCGTATCCGGCGGCGGAGCCGATCGCCACCGCCACGATCTCGGTGGCAACGCCCGGCCCGAACATCGCAATGAACAACAACGCCAGCAGCAGGCCCGGCAACGCGAGCACCACCTCGAGGAAGCGGCTGATCGCGCCGTCTGAGATGCGGCCACCGAGGCCGGCCGCGAAGCCGAACGTGATTGCGGCGAGCAGCGCTAGCGCGGTGGCCCCAACGCCGATCAGCAGTGAGCTGCGCGCGCCGAACACCACACGTGTATAGATGTCGCGACCGGACGCATCCGTGCCGAACCAATGGTCCAGCGACGGCCCCTGCAACGCCGCCTCGATGTCGGTGTCGAAGGGTGAGCCACTCGTGAAGACCGACGGAAGGGCCGCCCAGGCCAGCACCAATGCAAGGAAAAGTGCGGCGACGTATACGGCCGGGCGAAACACACGCTCACCCCGGACGCGCAGGCCCGAGCCGACTGCGATCGCTTCTGCGACGTTGATGGCCATCGTCACGCGCTCCGAGGCCGCGGGTCGACACGCGCGAATGCAATGCGCACAAGAAGATTCGCGATCACATACACCGCGGCGACCAACAACGTCACACCCACCACGACCGGCATGTCGTGCGACGTGACGGCGTCGACGAGCACGCGGCCAAGGCCCGGGCGCACAAATACGGACTCCACGATCACCGCGGTAGAGAACAGCGAGCCTAGCGCCCACCCAGAAAGCGTGAGTCCCGGCAGAACAGCGTGACGTAGGGCGTGGCGCCAGCGCACGCCGAAATCGCTGAGCCCCCGAGCCCGGGCCGATACGGCGAACGGCTGCTCCATGGCCGACGAGAACTCGTCACGCGTCACCTGGCCGAGATAGCCGGCGAGCGGCAATGCAAGCGTCAGTGCGGGGAGCACCAGACCTTCGAATCCGCCGTCGCCGACCACAGGTAGCACGTGCAGGTGGAACGCGAAGACGACGAGCAGCACGATCCCCAGCCAGTATTGCGGGAGGGCAGCGAAAAGGGTCTCCAGCCCCGAACCGAGCGCAGCCAGCGAGCGGTTCCGGTGCGCTGTCAGCAGCGTGACCGCGACCGCGATGAACCAGGCGGCCAGAAGCGCGGCGATTGTCAGCGTCACGGTCGACCCGAGCTGCTGCCCGATGATGTCGGTGACCGGCTGTTTGCGGATATACGAGGTCCCGAGATCGCCGCGCAGCAGGCCACCGAGGTAATCGAGGTATTGCACGATCACCGGCCGGTCGAACCCGTACTGCGCGTTGACCGCCGCCAACTGCTCCGGCGACGGCTTGGCGCCTGCGCCACCGAGGATTGTCTGCGCGGGGTCGGTCGGCATCAGTTGTTGCGCGGCGAACGTCAGAGTGGCCGCCCCCCAGAGCACCCCGGCGACGCCCGCGATGTGGCCGAGCGCCCGTCGCAGACTCATGGCGCGAGCCATGCGTCCTGCAGTACCGGCTCCCCCTCCGACGGCTCGATCCAGACATCCTGCAAATGCTTCTTCGCCACCAGCCGGGTCGTCTGCGGGTACAGACCAAGGTGATAGGCGTTCTGTGCGACGAGTTGCTGAACCTGGCCGTAGTAGTGCTGCTGCTGTTCGGGGTCGTTCGAGGCGGCAACCTGGTGCAGCGGCGCGTCGATAGCCGGGTTCGACACCCACGACATGTTGTTGCCGGGCGCCAGGTTCAGCGAGTCCGTGGAGTAGACGATCGAGAGCACCAATGGCGTAGGGCTGTTCCAGTACGCGCCCGTGAGCCCCTCGTATGCGTCCTTGTTGGTGAACGCGGCGAAGTACTGATCCTGCGGGATCGGCTTGAGCACAACGTTGAAGCCGATTTCCTTCTCCGCAGCCTGGATGTCCTGGAACAGCGTCACATCGGTCGGTGGCGTGTCGCCGGGGTCAGACGAGTAGATGAATGTCGCGCTCAGTTGCTTTCCGTTCTTGGTCCGGAATCCGTTGGCGTCGCGCTGAGTCCAGCCCGCGGCATCGAGCAATTGGTTGGCCTTGCCCTGATCGCCGGCATAGAAGTTGCGCAGATCCTTGTTGAAGAACGGTGTCGTCGAGGACAGCGGACCTGGCTCCCAATTGAACACCCCGAGATACGCGCTCTTAACAGCCGCTTCGGCATTTGAGCCGTGGATGAACGCCTGCCGAACAGCGACGTCGTCGAACGGAAATCGGGTGGTGTTCAGCGCAATCCCGTTCGGCAGGCCGGTGTGGCTGAACTCCTGCAGGACGAGGTTCGGGTCGCTCTTGAG
>JAJKIB010000518.1 GCA_021154745.1 Mycobacterium sp. | reverse complement strand
TCGTCAAGCGCGAGGTCACCTCTGCGATCTCAAATTCGCACGGCCTAAGTGTCGCGGATCTTGTTCTGGTGCCGCCTGGTTCGATCCCGATCACGACAAGCGGGAAGGTGAGACGAGCGGCGTGTGTCGAGCAGTACCAGCATGGTCAGTTCGTCCGCCTGGACGCTTAGGCATTCCGCGCGTCAGCGCTTGGTTAGTCGATCCTGCCAGTCAGGTCGAACTCGGCCAGCGTGTGCGCAGCCAGCTCACGCAAAGCGGACTTGGTGTTCTCGGCACCCGGTTGGTAGGCGTTGACGCTTATGACAATGCTGTCGGGGAGTCGCAAAGACTGCACAGTCATTTGGCCGCCCATTCGCTCAAGCCGCTGTCGCGTTTCATCTTGGGCAATCACTCGTGCGGTGGCGTATTCGGCGGCAGTGCCATCGAGGCGGTTCACGACCGAGCCGACGTCGCCGAGATTGGAATAGAACACCGGGAGATCCGGGTCGGCGACCACCGCATCCTCCATCCGTCGCAACGCCCGCTTCGGCGTGAACGAGACCAGCCAAGCGACCTGCCAAGAGTCATCTGGCGTTTCCCGAAGTGTCCGCAGCGCCTGCTTGATAGCGGCGCGGGCGTCACTCAGATCCTTCGTCACCAGCGTCGGGTCGAGGCTGACGCGAGCAAACGACATTGCGTTCGCACGCGTATCGTCCTCGGTGCGCTCACTCACAGGGAGTTGCAATGTGACGGCGCCGTCACTGGGGCGGCTGCGCCCAAAGAGCTCCCCAAATTTCGCGACGAACCCGGCGCCCAGTGTGTTACTCGTTCCGCCAAGAGCATTCGCGCGGGCATCCCAGTCACCCGCGTCGATGGAAATCGTGATGCCGGGCGCGACGACAGGCTCATCGCCATCGCCATCGCGACCGCGGAAGGCGACGGGTCGCGATGTCGGTGATTGGGCAGCATCCTGCCGCTGACGGCGGGCATGTTTGGCCGCCACGCCGAGCGCCCGGGCAACCTCAGGTGCGTCGCGCGCTGTTTGTCGGACATCCTGTGCTACCGCTCGCAGTCGAGTGCGTGAACGTGGCGGTGGGTAACCAAGATTGCGCGTGTTTCCCATGATCGCTTCCGCGAGCGCGAGCACCAGGCCGAGGCCGTCGACCAGGTAATGGGACAGCACCAGGCTGACCGCGGTCGAGCCGTCAGTAAGGGGAACGACGCCAAGATGCCAGCCGGGCCCCAATACGGGATCAATAGGCATTTTCGATCGTTCATCGGCCCAGTCGCTGAGTTCAGCGCGTGGACGGACGGACTCATCGATGTCGATGTCGGACGGCCCCCGATCCACGACCCAATGGTGCCGGGCGAACGGTAGCGGTGAACGCTCGATGCGCCGTCCCAACAATCCCCGGCCGAGATTGTGGTGAAAGCGCCTCACCCCATCGAAGTCGATAGCGTGCTCATAAACCCACACGCACTGGATGACCAGGTTCCGGCCGGTGGCGTGATGCTGCGTGAACAGGCCGTGGTCCATGAACGCGAGCCAATTGTCCGGCCGCACATAACCCTTGGATGCGGGGCTCTCAGAACTTGCACGACGTACCCGGCCTCGCACTGATCAACCTCCGCCGACACAGGATAAGCCCGTGTCGCCATGAGCACACCTTGTCACGACGGCGACGGTGCGCGCGACGCCGTGAACCTTGGTGGGGTCGAACCGATTCATCGTGTGTAGAGTAGCCGATCGGGTGGTTAGCTCGCCCCAGCATCATGTAGTGCGGACTCCAGCCGCGCTCGAGACCCCGGGCCGGAATCCACGTCGGTGCCGAACGCCTTCGGTAGCGGGACATCTGCATGGTCCGCGGCTGGGGTGGTCCTAGGCGAGTGCCTTTGCAGAGCCCGGATGCCAGTGTCGCCAAGACAATTCGTCGATCGATCTCGCCAGTCAGGTCAAACTCGCCCAACGTGTGCGCGGCGCTGGAGTTCTTGTCGCCGACTCGGTAGCCGATGGCGGTGATGAAGCCGTTGCCTGCGATTCGCCTGAACCCCGTCTGTCCGCTGTTGTCGCGGATCTGGTTCTGACACTGCCCGATCCAATTCCTAATGCATGACTTTCTTTGCCAGTCATGGGCAGAATTTGAAAACAAGCACGACGATGGCTTTGACAGCGAGTGCGGTGCGTCGCTCGCATACGGCACTGGCGTGGCGGGAGCTGGACGCCCCGCCCTGAAATTGTCCGACAGACAAGTGATTTACGGCGATAGCGCCAATAAATCCCTATTCTGGCGCCATGAAGAACAGCCGAAGCACTGTCGACAGGTGCGCCGCAGGCCCTTCTTCCTTCCGTCCGACGACTGCGGAGATCGATCAACTGGCATGCGGCCGCACGCGCCACGCTCTCACAGATCAAGGCCCCTCAGTGACTCGCAATCTGAAAACACTTCTCGAACAGATGAACCGACAACGCCGGGCCGCCGGGCCGCTGGACGATCTTATGGTGCAGCACCGCGGTCACGCGGCATCGAGTGCGGAGCTGTGCTCGTGACAGCTGCACGGCAGACCGGTACGGCGGCCCGACCTACCATTCTGTTCGTGCTGGGCATGGCACGGTCCGGAACGTCGGCGCTCACGCGGCTTCTCTCGCTGTGCGGTGGTGCCCTCCCGGGCGGGATGGTGGGCGGCTTGGTAGACAATCCGCTTGGCTATTGGGAGCCACGCAAAGCCGTCTATCTCAACGAAGAAATCCTGCGCCGCCACGGCAGTGCAGGAAATGACGCGTCGCTGCGGATGCAGGAGGAAGGTGCGTTCGACGCCGAAGAGAGGGCCGCGTGCATCTCCAAGATCGGGGCGTATCTCACCACGCTGCCGACCGCGCCGCTGGTGGTCATCAAGGAACTGCAAGTAACGGCGTTGTCCGGCATGTGGTTCGAGGCGGCGCGCCTGGCTGGATTCGACGTCACCACCGTGATTGCTGTGCGCCACCCGCAGCAAGTCATCGCGTCGTTTGCGAAGCGCGGAACTGGCACCTCGAAGGAGCTGTCGGGTGCCTTATGGCTGAAATACAGTCTGCTGGCGGAGAGAGACACACGCGGCGTGCCGCGCGTGTTCGTCGAGTACGCCAACCTCCTCGATGACTGGCGCCGGGAAGTACAGCGGATTTCCGCGGCTCTCGCGATCGACCTCAACACCCGGGATGAGGCCGCAATCGAGGAATTTCTCAAACAGGATCTGCAGCACCAGCGACACTCTGGCTCGGAGACGGAGCTCTTCGGCACGGATTGGTTTTCCGCGGTCTACGAAACCCTGCGCGCGGCTGCACGCGACGAGCCCTGGGATGGCTCTGCACTGGATCGTGTTTTCGAGGCGTATCAGGCGAGCGAACAAACTTTCCGAACGGCGTTCGAGGATTTCCACCGCCACCAGAAGCTCAGCCGGGTCATCCGGCCGTCCATCACGAGGCTGGCTCTCGAGGTCGTCGCGATGGCTCACCGGCGCAAGGGGACTTGGGCCTAGGAGGTCTCGATGAAACAAGACGGCACGGGCATCGGAAGGCAACCACCGCCGCACCTTCAGCCCGGACCGGGCGCCGCAAGGCACCCGAGCTCTTAGGGCCGGCTCAGATGCTGCCCATACCGCGGGCCACCATCGCGACGCCAACCGCCACGAAGATGGCCACCACGACCTGCCGACGGTGAGCCGATGCCCAGTCATGCAGCCGTCCCAGTAGCGCGTGGGTCTTGGCTGGCGTGGCCACATAGCCGACGAGCATGATCTCGATGACCGCAAGCATCCCAACGAGGTACACGATGGCGGCCATCACCTGCGCGCCGACCGCAGCTCCCGAGGTCAAGATGATGGCGAAGAGGAATATAGCCTCGCCGGGTGGCGGCCCCCCGAATACTATGCCCATCACATACGCGAACCATAAGGACCCGTTTTCCCAAGCATTGTGCACGCGGCGCAGCAATCGCCGGATGGCCGACTCGCCCTCGGTCGGCTCGTCCTGCGCGCGGCCCAGCAGCCGCGAGACAGCGGTCGGCCTATTCGAGTCCAGCACCCGGGTCGAGGTGGTGTCGGCCGGTGTCGGCATACGCGCCTGCTGACGCCGGCGCGTCTGCGAGCGCACTGTCATCAGCGCGGCGATAAGTAACGCAAGCAGACCCATGCCGAGTTGAACGTGGCGGATCATGGAGTCTGTGGCTGGGTTGGCCGAACCCTGTGTAAAAGATGTGAACATCGGTGTGACATGCAGCAACGCCAGCGGAACCACTACGACGGGAATAGCCCCTGTCAGGCAGCCGGCGCAGAGGGCGAGCAAGTTTTGCACGGACCGCGGCCGGGCGATCACGAGAAGGGTGAGGCCGAGACGCACCAGGTTTAACCCTGCTAGAAGCGCCAGCCCCACCACTGAGCTCCACATGGCCGGAACACTACCTGGAAGGCTCTTCTGTGTCGGCCCTTTAGAGGTTGCTGGGTCGTTGTGTGCTGGCTGGTGCACGATTCCGTTATCGGCGCGCGAGACGGTCCGGGGATATGCGGTCGACATGATGCGCACATTCGGCGGTTCGACGCCGGAAGTCGTTTTGGCACAGGCGAAGCTGCGCGATCCTCAGGTGGACCGGGCTGACGGCCGAGTTGCGGTTCCGGCGGCACATCGGCCGGGTCCTCTGCTCGATGTGGTCCTCGCATCTGTTGCGGTTGCGCGTTACGGTGGTTGCGACCGCGGCGAGGGCGCCTGCGTGTGTTCAATCCGGTAGGGCGGAAGACGCGGTTGAGGAGATGACACCATCGATGGGATCTCGTGCTGCTGGCCCCCGCTCCGCGAGCCGGGCTGAACGCTAACCCGTTCAGACAGTTGCACTTCGGACAACACGCGGCGTGGGGCGTCGACCCATGGAGGCGGAGGCGATCGATCGAACTGACACCGGCCAGCGCCAACGATCGTCTGGGCACTTCGAATTCGGCCACGATGTCGGGGGCGCGCGGGGAGGCCGCCGCCACGATCACGAATTAAACCCTCAATAAGCCCAGAGACGGACACAGCTGCCGAAAACGAACCGGCAAGGTCTGGAGAGCGGGCTATGTCGGCAGTGAGGTTCCGCGCAACGTGGCGACTGAGACCACTAGCGAATGCGCAGGCGCTGCGCCACTGTCCGTCCCTTGTGCCCACCCGGCCAGGCTTATTTTTGATCTATGCGCACCGGGCTCGTGTCGGAGCTGGTGGGCATGGGCTGCTTATCTTTGGCCTAAGAAGCTTGCGGCTATTACGAGCGCCGGTGTATGTTTACCGACACTCTGGCTAACATTGCACACATCGAAACGGGTTGACGGCAGTGTAAATACCGACACTCTAGCTGACCTTAGCAAATTGCAAACCGCATTGATGGCGTCACTGGAAGCCTGAACTCATCGCCGGTAGAACCGGCATGCGAGATAGGAATAGTATTGACAGTGACCGTTCGCGACACCCGGTCTCTTTATCTTGACCTGATGCGACGCAACCTCACCAGATACGGGATGCACGAGCGAATGCCCGCGCGGTGGTCACTGCGGCGACGCCTCCTTTTCAAGACCGTCAACGTCATGTTCGTGCGAGCTCATGCGCATCGGCTCGCGCATGCCAGGCCGGACGCACTCCCACGCCCGATCGTTCGGCGCAAGCGCGACTTGGGCCTGGATTGGCCGGCGGAGGCCGAGACGATGATTGGAATGGAGAGACTCACCAGTCTGCAGCATTGCGTTGAGACGGTACTCGCCGACGACATCCCCGGCGATCTGATCGAGTGTGGAGTGTGGCGTGGAGGGGCTTGCATCCTGATGCGCGCGGTCCTGGCAGCCTATGGGGATGAGACGCGATGCGTGTGGGTAGCCGACTCGTTCCAGGGGTTGCCGCGCCCGGACGCCGCGAATTACAAAGCAGACAAAGGGATGAACGCGAGCATATTCGCGGGGATACTTGGTGTGCCGGAAACGGAAGTCAGGGCGAATTTCCAGCGCTACGGACTGCTAGATGACCAGGTTCGCTTCCTTCCTGGCTGGTTCAAAGACACGCTGCCCGATGCCCCGATTGATCGCATCGCTGTGTTGAGGCTTGACGGCGACCTCTACGAATCGACGATACAAGCGCTCGACGCGCTCTACCCGCGTCTGTCCCCCGGGGGCTTCTGCATCATCGATGACTATGAAATTCCTGCGTGTCGGCAAGCTGTCGCCAACTACCGCGAAAAACATGGGGTGACCGCGGAGATCGTTGACATCGACGGCACTGGTTCGCTGTGGCGCAAAGAATGAACGCCTGCTTGTCGCTCCGAATGGCGTTGGTCGACTGCTAGCATCGATTCCGTGTCTGGACGCGGGGGCCCGGTGCGGATCGGCATTCTGGGCGCAGCCCGTATTGCACCGCTGGCGCTCATCATCCCGGCCCGGGGGAGCGAAGAGGTCGAGGTGGCCGCGGTGGCGGCACGCGACCTATCCCGTGCTGAAGTCTTTGCGGCCAAACACGGCATTGCCCGGGTGCACGGCAGCTACGAGGCGCTGATCGCCGATCCAGAGCTGGATGCTGTTTACAACCCGCTGCCGAACGGTTTACACGGAAGGTGGACCCGAGCTGCGCTTGCCGCCGGCAAGCACGTGTTGTGCGAGAAGCCGTTTACTGCCAATGCCGCCGAGGCCCGCGAGGTCGCCGAACTGGGCGCGAAGTCAGACCGGGTTGTGATGGAGGCATTCCACTACCGCTATCATCCGTTGGCTGCGCGCATTGAGCAGATCATTGCTTCGGGGGAGCTGGGCAAGCTGGAGCGGGTGGAGTCGGCCTTCTGCTTCCCGCTGCCGAAGTTCTCCGATATCCGCTACGACTACGCGCTTGCCGGTGGCGCAACCATGGACGTCGGGTGCTACGCGGTCGACATGATGCGCACGTTCGGCGGTTCGACTCCGGAAGTCGTTGCGGCACAGGCGAAACTGCGCAGTCCTCAGGTGGACCGGGCCATGACGGCCGAGTTGCGGTTTGCGGGCGGGCACACCGGCCGGATCCTCTGCTCGATGTGGTCGAGGAAGCTATTGCAGTTGAGCGCCAAGGTGGTTGGCGACCGCGGCGAGGTGCGTCTGCGTGTGCGAAATCCGCTGGCACCGTTCAGCCGGCTCTCAATCCGATCAGCCGAAGGCAAACGTGTAGAGCGCTTCCCGCGCCGCACCTCCTACGCGTATCAGCTTGACTCTTTCGCAGCGGCGGTGCTGCGCGGCGAACCGGTGAAGACGACGCCGGAAGACGCGGTTGAGAACATGACGGTCATCGATGA
>JAJKIB010000517.1 GCA_021154745.1 Mycobacterium sp. | reverse complement strand
GTCAGTTCCTGAACGCGGGTCCGTACCCGGTCGCGCACCTGCGCGGTCGTTTCGGCGATCGGGGCCGGCCACCGCACGCTCAGCGAGATCTCGATCAATGCGACGCGTCCGTCGACGCGGACGGTGGTTTTCGGCAGGCCGGACAGGTCGCTTTGCCGGATTCCGAGCGCGCCGACTCCGGTCATCGACCGCCCCAGCACACGGGGAGCCGCCGCGCCGGCGTCCGGGATCTCGGTAGCCGCGCGGGCGGCGATCTTCGTCACGACACCGTCGGCGATGCTGATCATGCCTAGGTCGGTCTTGCCCACTCCGGCCCCGTGCCCAAGAGGAGCATCGGGGCTCATCGAAGCGGCTGCGTCCTGAGCGGGCGCTCGTGTGTCGAGGCCCCCGTTCATCGGCTGTTCGAGCGCCGGTCCGAGGAGACGTACCGGCCCAGATCGATGTCGCCGTCGATGACTTTGGCCACGACGGCGCCGATCACGATGAACAGCGCGACGATGAGCATCTGACCGAAGTTCCCGAACGCGACCGCGAAGCCGAGGACCGCGCCGATCACGACGCCGAGTGTGGTGTTGTTCATGTCGTCTCGCCTTCTTGCTGAATGGTCGTGTAGGGGTTCACCGCGGTAGGTGACGATGCCCAAACTCAGTGGTGTCCACGGTCGTTAGCGGTTCGAATGGGTCGGAGCGTGCAGGCCTGGTCAGTGGACGCGGGGCGGCTGGCGCCACTTGCGCAGCGGCCGGGTCAGCCGGCCGATGACGACCGTCGGAAGCCGGCGTTTGGCGACCACGAAGACGCGGGGCGGTGGGTCCAGCCGGAGCGCGGGGATGTCGAACTCGGCAAGGCCGGCGATGAACGACTGGGGGTCGCCGCCCCGGTCGGGGTGATGCGTTCGAATGAACTCCCGGCGCCGGGCGCGTCGGGAGCGGTCGGGCTCTGCCATGACAGGAGCTTCTCACCGGATACCGGCTGTCGACCCTCGGATTGGTGGAGCGGAGGCTGCTGTTTCAACGTCCGCGACGCCACCGCGATGCGCCGACCCGTCGTCTGGGACGGGCGGCGTCTCATCGAGGGGGGTGTGGACGTCGAGGATGTCGACGTCCACCGCCCGCGACGACACCAGCGGCGCCACGGCCTCGCGGACTTGGCGTGCGAGCTCGTTGGCCGCGGCCGGCCATCGGCTGCGAACCTGCACGACGATCCGGTCGTGGTCGACGCGGATGCCGGGGACGCGCGCGCCCGGCAGGTAGGTCGTGACCGTCGCGAGGCCACCCGGGGCCACGTCGTGCACGGCCGGGCAGGCACGCACGGCCACGGCGACGGCATACACGTCGACGCCGTCGACCACGAAAGTGCTGACTGGGTCGGTCACGACACCCGCGACTCGCTTGGCTGGTCGTCGTCGGTATGCACGTCATCGACGCTGACGTTGACCTCCACGACTTCCAGACCGGTCATCCGCTCGACCGACTGCTTGACGTTGCGCTGGACGCTGCGACCGAGATCGGCGATGGACACGCCGTACTCCACGACGATGTCCAGGTCGATCGCTGCCTGGGTCTCGCCCACCTCGACCCCGACGCCCTGGGCCACGTTGGGGCCGGACGAGCCCGGGATCCGCTCGCGGATCGCGCCAAAGGCCCGGCTGCCGCTGGTACCCATCGCGTGTACCCCGCTGATCTCCCGGCAGGCGATGCCCGCGATCTTCTGCACCACGCTCTGCGCGACGCTGATCTTCCCGTCCTCGGTCTTCAATCGGTCCGGGACGGACGACCCGCCCGCCTGGGCCTGCGTCGCGGGCGTGGTCGCGGATTTGGTGGTGCTGGGCTGTGTCATCTGCGGTGAGCTCCTTGTATGCGTGATCGATCGGGACGGCGTGTTGATGCTTGTTGTACCCCCCACGCCGTGGTCCGGCGCCAATGGGGTGGCTCCACTATGTCTGACACGCGCCAGCGCATGAGCTCGCACACCGTTTCCTGATGTCCGCCGACCGGGCCTGCCTGGCGAAGTACCCGCGCAACGGCGGGTCGTAACGCGTCGCCGCTGCGATCGGCCCAATTGGGCACCTGCCGGCGAGGAGCACGACGCTGCCAGACGGGGTCGGCGAAGGTGGCCGCATCGCTGATCCACAAGTGATGTTGGGTTGTGCCTGCTGCCGCGGCGGGGTCAGAGCGGCAGCGGGTGGCGCAGGATGCCGTCACCGGTGATGCGGCCGGCGAGCGTGCGGCAGAAATCGAGGGCGTCCAACTCAACATGGTCACCGGCCTCGGCGGAGGAATAGTTTCCGCCGGATGGTCCGGTCAGGATCAGCGTGAACGGTTCGCCGTGCGTGGTGGCCCATTCGGCGACGATGTCGGCGACGATTCGACCGTCGTGGGCCGAGTCGGCGTCGAAGGTGGTACCAGCGGCCTGGGCGAGGTCGATGCGGTGCATCCAGGTGTCGCGGGTGAAGCCCATGTCGAACAGATAGGACAGCGGTTTGCGGCCGACCGGCTCGGGGAGCTTGACCAGCGGCAGCCGGGCGACGGGCCGAGGCAATCTGCGGCGCGCACGCAGCGCGCGTTGCGAGTTCTGGTCCCATTCAGCGATGAGTTGCGCGACGGAGTTGCCGTGGCGTTCCCGGACGTGGATCTCGTTCATGCCGTCCCACCAGTACTCGGCGCCGATCTCGCCGACCACCGGGCGCCCGGCGCGCACCTGCCGGGCGAACTCGCGCGGCGAGGCCTGCCCGGCGGCCGAGCTGACCACATGGGCGGCCAGTGCCTGGACGTCCCAGCGGGGGCAGTCGGTTGGCTTGGTCCAGTCCTCGGGCCGCAGCCCGCGCAGCGCGGCGGCGAACTTGCCGGCTTCGACGGCCGTGATCTGCATCGCTTCGGCGTGCGCGATACGTGGGATCGTCCGCACATCGGTGCTTGTCATCATGGACTTCTCCTATGACTCCCGCTGGTCTTCCGCCGGCGGTCGACGTCTGAAAGCAACATCTGGACGACCTGGTCGGCGCGGCGCACCCAGCGCCGCCCGCCCGGGTCGTTGGCGACCTGCTGGTGGGCAAGCCCGCTGACAAGTGCGGTGAACACGTCCATCTCGGCTTGGGTACGGACGCCGGCCGCCTCGGCCATTCCTCGTCCGAAGGTGTAGAACTCCAGCGCGAGCTCGAACGAAGCCGGTGACGGCTCGAAGCCCGGGATGGTGCGCTGGAACAGCAGCTGGTGGCGGGTCACGTCGGCACTGGAGAACTGGACGCAGTCCGCGACGAGCCTGCTCAGCGCCCGGCGCGGCTGCTCGCCGTAGCGCCGGCTCCCGAGGAGCTGGAGCAGCTGCCGGTAGCCGTCGGCGAACATCGCGTCGTAGAGGTCCAGCTTGGATTCGAAATACACGTACAGCGACGGCTGCCGCAATCCGACGGCGTCCCCGAGATCGCGCAGCGAAAGGGCGGCCAAGCCGTCGCGATGCGCCAACTTCCACGCCTCAGCGAGAATGGCTGCAAGCTTTGCCTCGCGCCGCTGCTGGCGACGGTCCACCGGCGGCGGCGTAGTCGAGGTAGCTGTCATGGTTGGCTGCGATTCCTCCTCGAGCGACAGTCTTAGTCGGTAGCTTTCCCTATCAATGATCGGGAACCTATCGTTCATAGGCCTAAGGTGTCAAGCACCTGACTCCGGTTCGAGTCTCGCCGATGGTTCTGAGACCGTGCTTGGCGCTGCCCATCTCCCTCCCCGAGTGCGACACCGACTTTCGGTCGGTCGACGTAGCGCGAGGCTGGGTGCGGATCTCATAAGCAGGGCGCCTGTGACGGCCAGGGCGACCACCAGTGCGTAGTAGAGCGATGTGCTGCGCAGATCCACCTCGTATCGAACGGTTGAACCCCGGGCGCAGTCCCAGGCAACGGGGCCGGACGTGCCCAAGTCGAGGTTCTCCCATTACCTGGAGACGCTGCGCGAGGCTGGGCTCATCCGGAACGAACCAGCTGGTCGGCGACGCGCAATAACCCTTCGGCGCAGCGAGATCAGCGATTCCCGGGACTGCTCGACGCCGTTCTCGCGCAGTAACCGAGACAGCCTCGGCTACGATCCGGTTAGCTTCGCTGTGGCCGCCCGGGCGATCCACGTCGCGCGGAGGCTCGAGTGGTCGATGGGATCCTCCGTGTACTGATCGGTGACGGTGGGCGTTCCGAACGCCGCCGCGGTAAGCGCGCTTTGGATCTGATCGTCGCTGAGAAAGTATTGCCGGTGCCGCTCGCTGAACATCTGGCCGTCTCGGGTCCGCGTGATCTCGATGCGGGTGTCGCAGGTTCGCGCGTCGGTGTCCACGTCACTGCTGATCAGGAAACGGTGCCCGCCGGCCTCACCGTCCACGACCGGGTTGGCAACGGTGAAGTCCATCATCGCCTCGGTGTGCATATCGAAGGCCAGCCAGCCGCCGACGCGAAGCCGGCGGGCGAGCGCGGCGACTGTCGCGCCGAAGTCTGCCGGGCTCAGGTAGTTCAGGCCGTCGAAGGTTGACACCGCGGCGTCGAACGTCCCGTCGACCGTCAAATCCGGCAGGGTCTGCTGGAACAGGATCGCGTCGCGGCCAAGCCGTTGCCGGGCCAGGGCAAGCATCGACGCCGAAGCGTCGACGCCGACGACTTGGTAGCCGAGTGCGATCAGTTCGGCAGCAAACAAGCCGGTTCCGCAGCACACGTCGAGCACGGTGCGCACACCGCTCGGGTCCCGACACCAACGCTGATCCAGGTACGCAGCCCAACGGTCATGGCAGCGGTCGACGACGATGTCGTCATAAACCGCGGCCAAGCGTGAGTACGCCTGCGTTTCGCTCATCCGGAGCGCGATACGGCCGCGGTCAGATGCCGAGGATCTTGGCCTTTGCCGCTGTGAACTCGGCGTCGGAAAGCACGCCTTGCGTATGCAGCTCCGCCAGCTGGTTGAGTTTCGAAACCGTGTCCTCCTGCGTCGGAGCGGGTCCCGGCGCCGCGGGAGGCGGCGCAGACTGCGACTCGTCATATTGCTGCTGGTCGTTTGCCTCCGCGTCCGCCTGGTCGTAACGCGCCGCCTGCCGCCGCGCGACCCGGCCGGATACCGCCGTCGCCGTCCCGGCGACAACCGCCGTGCGCGCCGCCATGCGTAACAGTCCCATGTCAAACCTCTCCCATTGTGATGACGACCATTGGCTTCAGTTCGCTGTGACGACGGTCTCGACGACGTCAGCAGGGATGCGGATCTGGTCGATCACGAACCCGTCAGCGGCACGGACCGCCTCCACAAACCGCGCCGCCCACAAGTTCTCGAACGCGATCATCAACGCCGAGCTGTTCGGCTCGAGATCCTCGCTGATCTCCTCGGCATCCTCCGCGCCAAGCGCGCCCGGCTGCACGACGTCAACGCTCATGAACTTCGGACCCAGCTTAGGGTCGAGATCAGTGAGTGCGATTGTTGTCACGACGCCCTCGCTGTCCTTGCTGAGGAACAGTAGGTCAATGACGCGAACCGTGCCGTTCTCGACGAGTTCCATCACCGCCGGGGCAACGTCGCCGGTGAACTTGTTACCCGGAAAGCCGATGATGACGACATCGACGGGGCCGAGTGCCATTGCGCCTCCTCAAGCGGGAATCTCTTGATGGAGAGTCTGCCGCAGATCGCCGACTTCATGATGCGGCGGGCCGCAAGATATCGATGAGCTCCCTGCGCGGGCCCAAGGTCGCGTCGCGCCGCTCGATGAACGGCGCTCTGGTTGCAAGACGGCTCCTGCGGATGAAACCGAGCGCGTTTCGACGTCGGCAGGCACCTCACTGGTGGCTGTCCGCGCTTCGCACGGTCGCGCCGGTGTCGGACATCTATCACCGTAAGCAGGTCGAGGCCGCCGACCACCAGCAAGCAGCCGGCGTATCACGGCGTGGCCTCAGAGTGCGGGTGACGGTCGGCTGAGGCCAAATTCACCGTGCCGCCTCGCGTTTGAACGCGCTTCGTCCACCGAGCCGCAGGTGGGCCGAGCGGCAAAGCACCGAGCCGCAGGTGCGCCGCCCCCGGCTGCACCCGATTTCAGATGCACAAGCCGGGCTGGACTTGGACCACGGCAACCGTGACGATCCCACGGAACACCGACATTTCGCGTCCGTCAGTTGGCACACACAGAGTAGTTAATCTTGACGGTCGCTAAACGGCGAAAGCCAGTCCGCGCACGTACCGGACCGGGAAATCTTGATCAAGAAATTGGTGTTTGTCCGAGTTTATCGTGGAATATACGAGAGGTAAACGACGGAGTGTTGTGCCCGCCGTCTGGTTTACTGATTACCTATCAACGCGACAGAACAGGCTCGGCTCGAATCACGGTCCGTAGTCAGTTGCAGATACGGGGGAAACATCCATGCGTCACATGGGCAATGGTTCATCGGGCTTCAACAGATCGTGGCCGCCCAAGGGTCGGGCGCGCCGCACCATGCTCGGCGTCGCCGGAGCGACGGCGGCGGCCGGCACGATCATGGTGCTTTCCGCGGCGGGTGGCTCGGCAGTCGCCGGTGCAGCCCCCGCCTCGGTGACGCTGTGCCACGCCACCGCCTCAACGACGAATCCGTACGTTGTGATCACCGTGGCGCCGAACTCCATCAAGAACAGGATCTTCGGCGTTAACGGGCATGCCACGCACCTCGGCCCGATCTTCGACCCGGCCGGCGGCAAGAGCCAGCTGACATGGGGTGACATCATTCCGGCGTTCGATTGGGGTAACCCGGTCAGACACTTCGGCGGCCTCAACATCACCGGACTGGGCGGCGGCATCCTCGCAAACGGTTGCCGGATCGTCTTGCAGTCGTCGACCCCGCCGCAGAGCACTCCGCCGGAGACCACCCCGGTCGAGACCACCCCGGTCGAGACCACCCCGGTCGAGACCACGCCGGTCGAGACCAGCCCGGTCAAGACGACGGTGGTCGACAGCCCGCTGGTCAGCACGACGCCCGTCTCGCACAACTCCAGCTCCAGCGCGCCGATTCCGGCGGGCGTGTCCGCCGGCTTGCACACCCCGATCGGCAACGCCGGGCTGCGGCTCTGGGGCGTCGCCTTGATGATCTTCGGCGGTGCGGCCGGTCTCCTCGCAGGGGTGTGGCCGACCCGGCGACGTGTTCACTGAGGCAGGCGGCGCTCGACGCTTGGTCGTCGTCCTCGGCTCGATAGGCGTGCTGGCGCCGGGCATCGGCGCGGCACTTGGAAGGGAAACAGGTTCCGACTCCGGCCCTCGGGCCGGGTCGGGTCCGCTCCCGTCCGCGATCGTCGGTAGTCCGGAACCCACCTCCGCCGCTCCGGTGCGAGTCGGCGCCGGTATGCCGCCGGCGGCGCGCGCGGCGATCGAGGCGGCAAGCCATCGCAAGGTGCACCGGGCGGTCACCAAGCCCGGTGTACCGGTGTTCCTCAACATCCCGATTCCGACGTCCGCACATCCCAACGGTGTGCACGCGCGGGTGACTGCGAACGACCTCAATCCAGACGGGACGCTGTACGTGCCGGCCGATCCCGGCACGGTCAGCTGGGCCCGGCAGGACGCGCAGCCAGGCTCCGCACACGGAACGACGATCCTCACCAGCCACATCAACTACGTGATCAACGGCCAGCTTGTCATCGGCGCGCTCTCCGACCTGGCTTCCTACGCTCAGCACGCGATCGGCAAGCAGATCACGCTTCGGCTCGCCGACGGCCGCCTGTTGCGATACCGGATCGTCGCCGGCCGCGAGTACTCCAAGGACGAGCTGGCCGCCGACCCGGAGCTGCGCAGCGACCTGTACAACCAGAGCAACCTGTACGGGCCGCCGCGGCGCCCGTCCGGCCGGCTACTGCTGGTCTCGTGCGGCGGCGCCTTCGACCAGTACACCGGCGAGTACCAGGACAACGTCTTCCTCTACCTGCTGCCCGTCTGACCACATCCGGGCAGACCGCGGGCGTGGGTCAGAAGCCGGACGGCAGCTGCTGCGCGAGCGCGCGCAGCGCCAGCCCACGGTGGCTGATGGCATCCTTCTCGTCGACGGTCAACTCCGCACTCGTCCGATCATGACCGATCGGCTGGAAGATCGGGTCGTAGCCGAAGCCGTTGCTCCCGCGCGGCGCGCGCACCAATCGACCGGGCATCCGGCCATCGGTCAGGATCTGCCGTGCGTCGTCCACGTAGGCGACCGAGCACACGAAGGCGGCGCCGAGCCGGTCGTCCGGGACGTGGCTGAGTTGATCCAGCACGAGTCGGACGTTCGCCTCGTCGTCGCCGTGGCCACCCGCCCACCGCGCCGACAACACCCCGGGCATGCCGTTCAGCGCATCCACGGTGAGCCCGGAGTCGTCAGCCACAGTCGGCAGGCCGGTCCGGCTATGTCCTTCGCGGGCCTTGATCAGCGCATTGTCGGCGAACGTGGCTCCGGATTCCGGGACCTCCTCGTACTGCTGGACGTCATCGAGGCCGACCACCTCGATGTGCGGCAGCGCGGGACCGAGGATGCGCCGCAACTCCTCCAGTTTCTTCCGATTGCGGCTGGCGAGCAGCAGCCTCACTGCGCCAGCGCATCCGCTTGGATCTGGGCGAGATCGACGCAACCGGCGACGGCGAGGTCAAGCAAGGCATCGAGTTCGGCGCGGTGGAACGGGGCACCCTCCGCGGTGCCCTGCACCTCGATGAAGTCGCCGGTTCCGGTGAGCACGACGTTCATGTCCGTCTCGGCGCGAACGTCCTCTTCGTACATCAGGTCGAGCCGCGGTTCCCCGTCGATGACGCCGACCGAGACAGCCGCGATGGAGTTGACCAGCGGCTCTGGCCGGGCCAGGGCCCCTTGGTCCCGCAGCCAGGCCACCGCGTCGGCGAGCGCCACGTAGGCCCCGGTGATGGCCGCGGTCCTTGTGCCGCCGTCTGCCTGAAGGACATCGCAGTCGAGCGCGACGGAGTTTTCGCCAAGCGCCGAGAGATCGATGGCGGCCCGCAGCGATCGGCCGATGAGCCGGGAGATCTCATGCGTCCGTCCGCCGATCTTCCCTCGGACCGACTCCCGATCGCTGCGGGTGAGCGTCGCACGGGGAAGCATGGCGTACTCGGCAGTGACCCACTCGAGCCCACCTCCCTGCCGCCAGGGAGGCACCCCCCGTTGGACCGAAGCGGCGCACAGCACCTTGGTCTCGCCGAATTCGATCAGGGCCGAGCCCTCCGCGTAGGCCTGCCATTTGCGGGTGATCGTGACGGGGCGCAGCTGGTCATTGGCCCGGCCGTCGGGGCGTGGCATGCACCGACCCTATCGACGGCCCCGCGGCGTCCTGGCATGCGCTTGCGGACCGGTGTGACCACGCCGGGCACCTGATTGTGGTCAGTCCGTACCGCAAGCGTGCCCAGAGTTGTCGAGGCCGAGAGCTGTCGAGCCGATGGCATCGGGCGCCAGTCCCCTGCGCCGCGACGTTCAGCGGACGCCGGACAGCTCGAGCAGGCGATCCCGGAACTGGCGCACGCCCGCCGCGTCCGCTCGGTGCAACGCGGCCTGAGCGAGGTCGGCGGTGGCCGGGTCGCCGCGCGCGGCGGTCAGCTCCACCTCGGCGAGCCGCGCCTCGAAATGACCGAGCGCCGGTCCGGGCCCGAGTGCCTGAGCGACGAGCGGCACCGCGGCGTCCGGGCGGCCGAGCTGCACCAGCACGAGCGCACACCGGGCGGCGGCCCAGCTGCCGAACAGGTTCAGGTTCTCGCACAACTCGAGGGAGCACTCGAACGCGGTCAACGCCGATTCCGGCTCGCCCG